>JAGYNX010000486.1 GCA_018399855.1 Spirochaetota bacterium | reverse complement strand
TGCGCATATTCTCCGGCCTGTTTATGGTCCACGCAATAACCGGTATACCTTTTCTATGGGCATCCCGAATGAAACGATTGGTGATAACACGAAGACCCTGTGAAATTGAGAAGAACCGTCCCAGGTCTTCAGAAAATCCCGAACGGGAAAACTCGGGTATCATCATCACGTCACTCTTCTTTTTGTAGAAAAGTACCAGGTGCAGCTTGTGATATATGAGAAATCGTATCAATTCCTTTCTGTCATAACTCAGGGCCACATCCGGGTATTGTTTTCGAATAAAACCCATTATCACGGGAAAGAAGGATCCCATAAATACACGTGATTGTGCGTCATACATTTCCAGCAGGTTCATCACATCTGCGGCAAAATCAATTCTGTTATATTTTATATCAATAGATAATAATACCCCGGGAAAACCCTCAAGCACTTCCCCGAGGGTTGCTATACGATATCCCTTCCCCCTGAAGGGGAAAGTCTTCCCATTATCGGTGGTAAACCGGTATCCTGCATCAAGTGCACGGATCTCTTCAAGGGTATACTCAGTAGGCGACCCTTCACCATTCGTGCTTAAGGCAAGGTCATCATCATGAAAGACCACCACGTACCCGTCCTTCGTGGGCCATACGTCCATCTCAAGAAGGGTAGCAGGGTCGATATCAACAGCCTTTTGAAATGCTTCGATGGTGTTTCCGGGCAGCTGTCCCGAGGCGCCCCTGTGTGCACAGGGGGTAAATGATTTCAACATGGCAATGGCAGGTTTCACCGGGCTATTGTCCTCCTTCATTAATATCTTTGCAAAATGGGCACTCGGTGTTTTCACATCCAATGCATACATACAGCCGTATATATGCCAGGGAGACGGCAAGAACTACCCAGAAAATAATGGGGAGCAGGGTATTCCAATATAACCATGGCTGGGGAAAAATAACGAGAACAAGAAAAGGAATAATTACCCCTGCCATGTCACGGCCGCTGTACTTCTGTCCTTTTCGATCAGGCATGAAGGCGGCTATCTTTCCCGGCAGCACATGACCGCATCCCTCCCTGTTACAGCTGCACTTTGTGCAGAACGAATAAATTATTATCATCGGCAGCACAAGCAGCAACGCGGCATACAACATACCCGCGTGAAGAGAGGCGGTGATCACGGCGTACAATCCCGCCACAAAGGGGATCATCAACATTGTAAGGCTTATGACACCATGTACCTTCCTCATGGAAAATTCCTTTTTCTTATTTCTTCTGCCACCAGTACATCATGGCAGGAACCCACACCATTTCAGCCCTGGTAAACTTGAAGGTAAGGACATCCCTGTTCCCATAATATCCGTTCACTATCATCCTGTCATCATTCTTTTCGAATACGTACCAGGCTGGAGCGGCAAAACTGAAAAATGACAACCATCCTGTAATCTCATTCATATGCATCTGGCGATTGTGTAATACTGGCGGAAGCAATGTACCGGCGTAAAAAAGGGCAAGGGTGGTGGGATCCGGGTTAAGAATACTGTATAGTGTCACCATTTTCTCAAACCCTTCATTACCGGCAGCATCTGCAATGCACACACGGTTATAGGCCTCTTCTGTGGGCATCGCTTTCTTTTCCATTCTGCCAACCAGCGTTTCCTGGTATGCAATAATATGACTTTCGTTTTTCTTCCCGAATTCCAGGATCATTTCAGCAAG
>JAGYNX010000485.1 GCA_018399855.1 Spirochaetota bacterium | reverse complement strand
ACGCAAAGGGCACAGAGATTTAAATTCCGGGTTACATTCATGTGACTCGTGATATAATCTGTCTATCAGCCCCCTACATCCCCCCAAGGGGGACTCCCTACTCATTATATTAAATGTCAACACCAGAAAATTTCATGTATATGTATTTTTTGTCCCCCGACGGGGGATATAGGGGGCCTCGTGGTGTACGTTCGAATGACAAAAGGAATGCACCCGTCACCATTCTTTTCTCTGCGCCCTTTGCTCCTTTGCGGTGAAGCTTTTAATCGGTGATCTTTTAAAAGATAAATACTACAGGGCCGCGTCCACTCCCTCGTCATGCAGGTAGGCAAGCATGTTTGAGTTATGGTCATCGAGGCTGAAACTGTTGCGGTCTACAAGTTTCTCAACCCTGCGGGCAAGGTCTTCCCTGGGTATATGCAATGACCGCAGCACCTTGTCGAATATTTCAATGGGCAGGTTTTCAAGTACGCGAAGCAGTATGAGTATATCGTCGTCCTGCTGAATGATCTTTTTTAAACTTACCGAAGGCATTTTACCAAGTATGGACTTTACCGAATGCAGCATCCGCAGCTGCAGTTGACCCGGATCATTCTGAATACCCGATGCCGCGGTCAGCACATCAAATATTTCACTTCTAAACACGTAATATAACTCGGGATCAAGCACATGGTCGATATACAGAAGGGTAAAAAATAGTATATACCGGTTATCCGGGTTCATGGAACTTAAAAGCATCTTTTCGTCTTTCATGCCCGCGGCATGCTCTACCAGCATGTCAAAATCACCGTCGCCAACCCCCAGCAGGTTTTTCCAGTTAGAGAATTTTTTTCCACCACGGCAAAGCCCCAGCAGGGCCACAATTTTAAGATCAGGTTCGATCTCGTTTTTCACCACCTCGTAAAAGAAACGAACCAGTTCGTCCTTTTCAAAAGCAAGCAGGCAGGCCAGTATTTCGAACCTGAAAGATGGTTGTTCATAGAATTCAGATATGCAATAGGGCACCAGGATGGACATCTGCTTTTCACGTATGATACCCAGGTCTTCCACGGTTAAAAGGCGGGCGGTAATATTTCGGCAGTACACGTCATCGCCCTGGAAGATATCGATGTATGCTTCTGCCCGTTTATACAGGTTGTCTATTATATAGTCTTCAACGGAGTCGTTACTGTAGGCTCCCAGCTCTTCAAGCTCAAATCGAACCTGGTCGGCAAGTTCAATGAAATGGCGCAATATACGCCCCGATGCCCCCCTGTTGCCGTTTGAGTGTTCTTTGAACACCCGCAGCATATCCACCACCACTTCAAGGGCGCCCACACGTGAAGTGGCCTCGTTGAAACGCTTAATACAGGTACTGATCAGGTACATATTATCATCAAGAAGATCCGCTGCCAGCTTCTCGTTCATTTACACTTTACCTGTTCCCAATATCACCTTCTGTCTATTCCGCCACAACATTGGAAAAAAGTAACCCAATACTGTCGAGCATTTTTTTAACATTTTTGTGTTTTTCGGTAGGGCAACCACAGAGGCGCAGAGGTACAGAGAAAGGATTTAAAAGATGTGAAAGGATGTAAAAGGATTAACGCAGAGACGCTAAGATGGAGAAGTCGCAAAGTAAAAAAGTTAAAGTATCACAAATATTAAAAAAAATTAAACATCATGCAATATATTCTCTCATAGAAAGCCCCC
>JAGYNX010000484.1 GCA_018399855.1 Spirochaetota bacterium | reverse complement strand
TTAGATGCCGTATATTTTATAATTATCACATTTTTTTACGAAGACAATTATTTATTTCCTGATATTTCTTTGTATGCCCTCGTTTATTTCTCTCTGTAAGTCCGGCGAATTAAAAACAGTACCCATCAGCTGCGGATCAATCGTATAGAAGAGTGCCACGGAAGTGATTAGTATGATAACCGAGAGCCACCTGGTATACATACCTGCCGTTTGCTTGAAAAGATATATGGAGAGAATCACAAGAATGACAGGACCGATGAGCGCAGCGGGCAGGTTGGCGCCCAGGGTACCGGGTATATTAAAATTCACTGGTATCAATCCCTGTATATTAAAAGTGATTCCGCTGATGACAGCATAAATTTCAATGCATATGATAACAAGCGCACCCCATGATGCAAGTTTTGTAAATACACCTTCCGTTCTGTATACTTCATAGGCAATGACCGGTACCAGTACTATTGCTATTATAAGTGGTTTTGCCAGTAGTATACCTGCAGCTATGCCCGCGGCTGCAATAATACTCAGTGCAAGGCAAATCCAGACAGCATGTTTATACTCTTTTGCCATGTGCGACCTCCCAAAATGTTATTTTTTTGATGAAATCTTCGACCAGGTATCTCTCAGGGTAACCGTCCGATTGAATACTGGAAGGTCATCCGTTGAGTCCATATCCATGCAGAAATACCCGAGCCGTTCAAACTGGAAAGAATCTCCCGGCCTGGACTGCTTTATAAATGGTTCAACATATCCATGTACGGTAACCAGTGATTCACTGTTCAGGTTATCGGTAAAATCCCCGTTTTCACCGGTTTCATAAGGATCTTCAACATTAAACAGCCGGTCGTAAAGCCTGATCTCAGATTTGACTGCATGTTCAGCGGATACCCAGTGAATGGTTCCCTTGACTTTTCGTTCATCCGGGGCATACCCGTTTCTTGTTTCAGGATCATAAGTGCAGTGTAATTCAACAACACTTCCGGACTCATCCTTGACCACATCATTGCAGGTAATGAAATAAGTTCCCCGCAGTCGCACTTCACGGCCCGGTGCAAGGCGGAAGAATTTCCGCGGCGCATCTTCCATGAAATCATTACGTTCAATATAAAGTATTTTGGAGAAGGGGACTTTACGTGTTCCCCTGGATTCATCTTCAGGATTGTTCACCGCGTCGATCTCTTCTGACTGTCCCTCAGGGTAATTTGTTATTACAACTTTTAAGGGATCAAGAACACCCATTACCCTCTGTGCCTTTTTGTTCAGGTCATCACGTATACAGTGTTCAAGCAGGGCCATGTCGATAATGTTGTCACGCTTGGCAACTCCAACGGTTTTTGCAAAGGTTCGAATAGAATCCGGTGTATAGCCACGTCGACGAAGGCCTGTTATTGTAGGCATACGCGGATCATCCCAGCCACGCACGTGTCCTTCTTTTACAAGTCGTAACAGCATCCGTTTGCTCATTATGGTATAATTCAGGTTCAAGCGGGCAAATTCGATCTGTCTGGGCCTGTATTCACCCCGTGGTACGATGTGATCCAGTATCCAGTCGTACAGAGGCCGGTGTACTTCAAACTCCAGTGTGCATATAGAGTGGGTAATACCTTCGATATAATCTGACTGCCCATGGGCAAAATCATAGGTGGGATATATACACCATGTATCACCCGTATTATGATGGGTTTGATGCCTGAT
>JAGYNX010000483.1 GCA_018399855.1 Spirochaetota bacterium | reverse complement strand
GCCATCTACAAGTTCTCCAATCCTTACGAGGTAACCGTATCAGCCGCCATGCGAATGGTGGTGGACTTCTCTGACGAAGACAAGGTGCTTTCAGTGATTTCAGCAGGCACAAGTGGCCGTATTTTTGACGATCACTTTAAAGACCAGGCCGATGCATACATGAATGGTGACAAAGTATACTGGTGGTTCAGTGACAGCATGATACAGAAACACGCTGAAAGTGAGTATGCCCTTGAACCGTTGAAGAAGTAATGTGAAGTATAGTTATCCCCTGTAACCCGATATTAGAAACGGGATACAGGGGTGACACAGTGTTGGTGCTATCCTTTCTTGACTTTCTTTCTGTCCAGCGGTGTTCCTTCCCAGGCGTTTTCCATTACCCATAGAAAATCGTTATAATCGAGATCTTCGGGATTATAGAACTGGGAAGCGTCACTCATCGCGGTTTTGGCGATATCCGGCAGTTTTTCTCTTGGAACCATCAGGTTTCCGTCCCTGTCATATACTTCCTTAAACCACCTGGGATGTCGTCCCCCGGTGGCGTCATGGAGATCCTGGATCAGCTTTCTGATCTGTTCAACGGTTTTCGTGGGCCGATCTTTCTTCGGGGTGCTGTTGTACACCTCTTCGCCCGCGAGGGGGTAGAGTAGTTCGCCGATGTAGTTCCCGGTTTTATGCATGTTGTATTCAAGACCATAGGGAAGCAATATATTCATGCAGATGCCATGAGGTACGTGACACACACCGCCGGTGGCGTGGCCAAGGGTATGCACCATTCCCACCATGGAATTTGAAAAAGCGATGCCTGCCATGGTAGAAGCGTTGGCAAGTGCCAGCCTTCCGTCCATATCGTTGGGTTTTTTTACCACGTTAACCACGTTCTGTGTTATCAGCTGAATGGCGGACATGGCCATGGCGTCACTAACCGGGTTTTTACCCAGGCAGGTATAGGCTTCCACGGCATGTGTGAGGGCATCCATGGCCGTGAAGGCGGTGATGGATGCCGGGAGTGTCTTTGTCATTCGTGAATCGATTATGGCATAATCGGGAAGAAGAAAATATGATCCGAACACCATTTTGATGTTCTTCGAATGGTCAGCGATTACTGCTACCAGGGTCATCTCCGAACCGGTTCCCGATGTTGTGGGAATGGCTATGGTAGGATTGAGTTTTCTTTTAATGGCTCCATAGCCTGAGTACTGCATGAGATCGGTGGCGTTTTCGGACACAACAATATTCGCACCCTTGGCTGTATCAAGCACCGACCCGCCTCCTACGGCGATTATGGAATCACATTTTTTACTTTTATACAGTTTGGCAACCTCGTTTACCACTGTTATGTCAGAATCGGGTGGAACATTGTCATACGTGGCGCCAATTTTAACCTTTGTCCCTTTTTTTGTCTTGTTCATGGCAGCCGTTACCTGTTTAATAAGGCCTACTGCTGCTACCCCTTTATCGGTAATGATAAGTGGTTTCTCGGCTTTAAGAGCCAAAAGAGCTTCGGGTATCTGCTCAAGGGCGTTATGCCCTGCTATCATTTTCACGCGTGAACAAAATTCATAATAACCTGGTAACTGCATGTTTATACCTCTCTCGTTATATTTTCACATACCGTTGTTTTCATGTTACACCCCGATAAAGGTTCGGGCATACACGGCTATACGGCCAAGATGCTTTTTGAACGGGTTC
>JAGYNX010000482.1 GCA_018399855.1 Spirochaetota bacterium | reverse complement strand
GATATATGTTCCCGGTACAGATACTGGCGTTGAACCTATGGACCTGTCTGAGCAGCCATACGGATGGACCGGGTGTATAAACGATTACCTGGCAGAGAACGCGGTGTGGTGGGCTTTCGAGATATTAACTGTACAGGAAGCATGGGGTTTTATGACAACCCATAAGCCGAAAGTGACATTCAGCTACGTGGAAAACGGTATACCTGAAACACTGAATGTCAAATTCGACGGTGTGACATGGATAGTCATATAATGATTATATGGGTATCTTGTTTGAACGACGCCAGATCTTCATGTCTTCTGCCTCTTTAATGAGATCATCCCTGAAATCAGGATGGGCGATACTGATCATCTTTTCCGCACGCATCCATGTGGGACACGCGGTTAACTTCACCGCCCCGTATTCGGTCACAATATAATCGACCATCTGTCGAGGTATAGTTACCGCGGTTCCAAGGGGTAATTGTGGTGTTATTCGTGACCTCAATTCACCATTCGAGTCAGTATATGTTGAGGCCAGGCAGATAAAACTTTTACCATTTTTTGACCACTGCGATCCCAGCACGAAATCCCACATGCCGCCATTTCCCGATACCTGGCCTGCGCCAAGACTTTCCGCGTTAACCTGTGAAAACAGATCTACCTGTATGGCATTGCATATACTTACCATGTTATCGATGTTGGCAATAATCCTGGGATCATTTGTATAGTCAACAGGGTATGACGCAAGTGCCGGGTTATTATGCATGAAATCATACATTCGTTTTGAGCCGATGGCGAAGGTATATGAACATTTAAAGCGGTCAATATCTTTCTGCGAGCCGTTCATTTTCCCTGATTCTATCATGTCCACATACGCGTCGACGAACATCTCGGTATGTCCTCCAAGATTTTTCAGGTCAGATTGCGCAATAAGTGAACCAACCATGTTGGGCATGCCCCCTATACCCAGCTGTATACAGCAACCATCATATATGTATTGCATTACATGTTTTGCGATTTCCGCGTCTATTTCAGTTGGTGGTACCTGCGGTGCTTCGTATAGATTTTGCTCCGGGGGTGCTTCAACGATATAATCAATTCGTGATATATGTACAGCCTCTTCGTTTCCCCCAAGGCATATGGGCATATTCGGGTTTACCTCTGCGATTACCACGTCCGCACCTTCAATTTTTGCCGAAGTTTCAGAGTTTTGCGGACCAATGTTGAAAAAACCGGACTCATCCATCGGACCAAGCTGCACCATGGCAACCCATTTTGCCTTGCTGCTTTTTTCAGGATTGTTATAATAGATAGAACGATAGCCTTTTGTTATATTCTCGTTGGGATCCTGGGTGACAAGTTTTCTGTAATAAAAGGGAGCCCTGTGGTAAAGTATGGGGCAGTAATAGGCTGATTCCATCTGGCTGTGAAGTATTCTCGTTAGCTTGCTCCATTGCCAGTCCATGTACTTAAAACTGCCGGGATACTTTATGACTTCGGGAACAGGAGGCAGGGAAACAGCCGTATAAATACTTACATCCCTGAGTTCATTGGCTCGTGCGGCCAGTGCCTGGTCAAGAATTACCGGCTTCCCGTTAAAAAAACCATAATCCACGATATCCCCTGAATTGACGACTTTAACTGATTCTTCAGGAGACACCAGCTTGTTGCTGTATTCCTTATTATAATTCATGTGACCTCCCCTGTTATGAGCA
>JAGYNX010000481.1 GCA_018399855.1 Spirochaetota bacterium | reverse complement strand
CGCTGTCCCTGCCGTATATTTTCCCACCCGCCCCGCGAAAAGCGAAGACGTATTTTTTAGAAAGAAAAAAGTATCGCCTGATATCACAATCAACACTTGAAAAGTTAAAGTCCTGCCCCGTGAGGTCGGCAGCATGACTGTACTTCACCATGCCTCTCCATCCTCTCAGTGGTACCATGTATCCCCACAGTACATTATCATAATGCAACGCGAAGGAGGCCTGGTTCAGGTTGGCATACACGTCAGGTCTTTCATCGTAGAGGCTGTACACTCTCTCGTACCTGCTTGAAGACAGCCTTGTGGTGAACCTGAAATATTTCGTAAAAGGGTAACTCGCTATACCGTACACACCGTAGTGATCAAGATACAACGTTGACCAGTAGGCGTTATGCAATACATCATTTAAATTTTCAAGCGTAAAAATCCCATACGGATTTCGCTGTCTGAACACACCAAACCCATAGTCAATTCGGTGTTTCAGAAACCAGTATTGCATATCAAGATTAACGTTATCGTCATTGTCATATCGCAGGTAATCGGCACTTACCACCAGCCTGTTCTCTCCCATGTAATCGCTGATACTCATCTGGGCGAAACCGGCAAACCCGTAACCGACGGTGCCCCCCAGCCCGAATATTAGCCAGTCGGGGGTAAAACGGACGCGGTATTCATCAAACTCCCCTCCTGACAACGGGAAATACGGGTCAGGATATTCTACTTCCATGTACTCAGTTACCCGCTCTCCTGTTTTCTCCAGTGGTTCCAGTGAATCCTTTATAAATATATCATACCCCCCGTTCTGATAGGCAACGAAGGCAGCCTTGTTTCCTCCAGGAAACCAGCTGGGATAGAATAATCCGCTTACCACGTTGCTGAGCTGTTCTTCCCTGCCGGCCTCTATGTCATACCTGTAGAGATTATATATGCCGGTTCTGTTTGATACATACAGCAGGTTCTTACCATCCGTGGAGATATTTACCTGTATATTTTTTTCTTTATCATCAACCAGGATATCTCTTTTCCCGGTTTCCAGGTTCATCCTCATGATACGGTAATTATTACTCTCTTTGTTACCCTCTTCGTTCCAGTTGCATGAATAGTACACGTACCTGCCGTCATGTGACAGGCGGGGATATCTCTCGGCAAAGTAGTCATCTGTAATCCGCCTGAGCTGCCTTGATTCTATCTCGTAAAGATATACATCATACCGCGTGTTGGTCTGCCCTATAAATGTTATGGATTTTCCATCAGAAGAAAATGATGGATCAAGAACTGCCCTGAGAGGCAGCTTGATTTCCCTGGAAACGGAGCCATTATCCGCGTGAATTATGAAAATCACGTCACGGCCATATGATTGGGCGACGAACACCAGGTATTTCCCGTCCCTTGACCATGTTAACTGGTTGGACATCAGGTGCATGCCCTGGTATTTCGAACTCTTGTTTCCTGTAACGATATTTCGTATCTTTTTTCTTTTGCCTTTCTTGTCAAGATACAAGATGGAAATGCTTGAGTAGATGTCCCTGTTGTTTATGTAGGCTATTTTTTTTCCGTCAGGTGATACTGCCGGACTGATATTGAAGGCAGATCTTGTCTTCTTGTGAAAGGTAACCTGCCGTCCTTCTTCTTCATCAAAGTTACGTTTATCCAGAACCGGGTAATACTTTTTCTTTAAAAAACGATGGAACTCATTATCCAGTTCT
>JAGYNX010000480.1 GCA_018399855.1 Spirochaetota bacterium | reverse complement strand
GCAGGCCCCCTATATCCCCCAGCGGGGGACAAAGGATACATATAAATGAAATTTTCAGGTGGTGAAATTAAATATCCTGAGTCTGGAGTTCCCATGGGAAACTTGAAAACATTATTTACAAATAATACATCACTTCTTACATATGCTTATGTTATATAAAGGCCAGAAAATATACATACCAAGGTATGTAGTAGATCTTGCACGTGATCTCAGGCAGAACTTAACACAATCAGAAAAACTGCTATGGGAGAATATCAGGAACAAGCAGTTGGACGGGTATCGTTTCAGATGCCAGCACCCCATATACAGATATGTACTGGATTTTTACTGTCACGAAGCAATGCTGGCAGTAGAAATTGATGGCGATGTGCACAAAAAACGCGAAGACTATGACGGATACAGGGATGAATTTTTAAAAAGTATTGGAATAAAAACCATAAGGTTTTCAACAGAAGAAGTAATGTCAAATATCAATTTTGTGCTAAATAATATACGAACATCATTAGAATCTAGACAGGAAGTCCCCCGTGGGGGGATTTAGGGGGCTGTTAAGCAGAATGCTACGAATGATATATGCATTACACAATCCAGTTTATATACTTCTTGACAGCACCGGTATTCACCCCCCGTATATCAGGGCAACTACTACTTTCAAGGAACATATCATGGAATTCAAAAACAACACGTCGTTATACAAACTCAAAGAAATAGCCGCCATACTTCGGGCAGAGGGGGGTTGCGCGTGGGACAGGGCACAGACATCGAAAACGTTGAAACCATACCTGATCGAAGAAGCCTACGAGGTATACGAGGCCATCGAAAGCGGAAACCCCGATGACCTTAAAGAAGAACTTGGCGACCTTCTTTACCAGGTATACGCCCACGCCCGGATCGCCGACGAGGAGGGCACCTTTACCATCGATGATGTTGCCGAGGGGATCGCCGCCAAGCTCATATACCGCCATCCTCACGTGTTCGGCGATGAAGAAGCAGGCACGAAGGAAGAGGTTATAGACAAGTGGGAAAAGATAAAGAAGAAGGAAAAAGCCCACAGGGAATCCATACTTGACGGGGTGCCGGTACACCTGCCTGCCCTGCTGAAGGCCTACCGGGTACAGCAGAAGGTTTCACGGATAGGGTTCGACTGGGATAAGATCGACGATGTGGAGTTGAAGCTTGAAGAAGAGATCAGGGAATTCAGGGAATCGCTGGGCTCAACTGACCATGACCACATCACCGAAGAACTGGGTGACATGCTTTTCACCCTGGTGAACATAGCCCGTTTCATTGATGTGAACCCCGAAGAAGCCCTGCTCAAGAGCACCGACAAGTTCATGCGCCGGTTCAAGTACGTAGAGAAACGGTCTGATGAAAGCATGCGGGACATGGACAAGATACCCCTTGAAGAGCTTGAAGATTTATGGAATGAGTCCAAGAAGAACGGATGTTAGCCCCGGCATTCGCATTACTCCCGGTCAGGAACGCACCGCCGATATCAAACAATGCGGTTGCCACCAGGCTGCGGAATGACTTTCATTCTATCCCTTACGCAGTATTTCCTGTATCCGGTTGTACAGGTCCTGGCATTGTTCCAGGCCGGGGTGCTCTCCGCCGTACCTGAAACGGTAGATTTCTTCTTTCAGCTCTGCCATGCCGGATTGCCCCGAGATGGCGGTCATCTTTTCAGCAAGTGAGAGAAACTGC
>JAGYNX010000048.1 GCA_018399855.1 Spirochaetota bacterium | reverse complement strand
TCACTTTTCACTTAATTCCATTTATCTGCGGTTAAAAAAAATTATGTGAATTGCAATTTCAAGGATTATTGTTATAAAAAATTATTGTCAATTCCCAAGAATCCGGAAAGACCCAGAAATTATTAATATACTATTCGATGTAAATGTGATATGATTGCATCCATCTATATTGATATCAACACAGATCGGGGATATCTATGAAAAAGCTTTTACTCGTTGAAGATGAAGCCATAATCGCCATGGATCAGTCTACCATGCTTGAAAGGAACGGTTATCACGTGGTAGTGGCACATGATGGTGAGAGTGCGGTAGACATGATCCGGGAAGACCCTGGTATTGATCTTATCCTCATGGATATCAACCTGGGACCCGGTATGGATGGCCCCGATGTGGCGAAGGCAATACTGAAGATGCGTGATATACCCATAGTATTTCTCACCTCCCATTCCAGCAGTGACATGGTCGCGAAGGTACGTGAGATCACCAGGTATGGATATGTCATCAAGAATTCGGGTGATTTTGTCCTGCTGTCATCCATCGAAATGGCATTTCAGCTTTTTGATGCCCATAAAAAAATTGCAGAAAGTGAAGAGCGTTTTCGCAGCTACGTGGAGAACGCAAGTGATATTATCTACACCTTAACCGAAGAGGGGGTCTTCGTATACCTGTCCCCCAACTGTGAAGATTTTGTGGGATATAACCCGTCAGATGTAATAAATAATTCTTTCACCCGTTATATCCATCCTGATGATGTGGAAAAGTGTATTACATCCCTTTCAGAAGTAAAAAAAGCCGGTGAATCAGATAAAAGTCTTTCCTACAGGGTGCGTCACCGGGATGGCAGTTGGAGAATACATTCATCGAAGGTGTCAATACTCAATGATCCAATGGATGAGGCTGTATACGTGGGAATCGCCCGTGATATTACTGATCATGTAAACATGGAAAACCAGCTGCGGCGTGCCCAGCAAGTGGCACACATGGGAAGCTGGGAATTTGATCTCAACATGGGTGTTGTGCATGCATCAGAAGAGGCCCTGAGAATTTACGGGTTGGGACACAGGGAATGGACTGTCAGTGAAGTTCAGAATATCCCACTCCCCGAATACCGGGAGATGCTGGATACCCGTATAAATGACCTTATCACTGGAAAGAATTACTATGATGTGCAGTTCAAGATACAACGACTGGATGATAATGTCATACGTGATATTCATTCACTGGCGGAATACGACCCCGGGACGAATGTAGTTACCGGTATCATTCAGGATATTACTGACAGAAAAAAAATAGAGGATTCTCTAAGGGAAAGCGAGGAACTGTACAGGCTGCTTACGGAAACTGATCCTGATATTATCTGCACACATGATCTATCAGGTAATTTACTCTACATGAACCAGGCGGCAGCTGCATTGACAGGGTACCGGGTAAATGAAACAAGCAGGGTTAATCTCAGGCAGTTTATCCCGGATGATCAGTTGCCGGGACTGATGGAGCGGATGGATAAGCGTTTGGATCAATACCATGGTGTGCATAATTATGAAACAGAGATCATAAGCGTAAACGGGGAACGGGTGCCGGTTGATATAAATTCAGTAGCAATAATGAAAGATGACGTGGTTGATTCAATATTGATCGTGGCCAGGGATATCAGTCACCGCAAGCATATTGAAGAGGAGCTTGAAAGAAGCAGGGAAGAGTACAGGGTGCTCTATGACAGCATTACCGATGCCATACTGGTTGCTGATACTGACAGGCGAATTACAAGCTGTAACCAGTCATTTGTAGATCTTTTCGGTTATTCTGCCGAAGAGATTATCGGGCAGAAAACATCTTTTGTGTATGCGGATGAACAGCAATTTGAGGAACTGGGAAAACTGATTCGGGAGAGACAGGATACGCAGGGGATCGTGTATACCATCGATTATCGGAAGAAAAGCGGCGAAGTATTTCCCGGTGAAACCGGGGTATATATGCTTAAGGACAGGGACGGTACTTTCATCGGATTTATAGGAATGATTCGCGATGTTACCGACCGGGTTGAAGCTGAAGCGAAGATAAAAAAACTCCTGGAGGAGAAGGAGCTTTTTCTGAAGGAGGTTCACCATCGTATTAAAAACAACATGACTACCATTTCCGCACTGCTGGCACTGCAGGCTGATACTCTCGATGACAGCAGGGCGGCTGATGCCCTGCGTGATGCCCGGGGCAGACTGCAGGGGATGCTGCATATTTACGATAAGCTGTACCGGTCTGGTGATTATACTTCAATCAACGTGCGGCAATACTTTGAGGATCTTTTTGCAGATATATCGCTGTATACCGCGCGTGAATCGGGGCTGCGCATTGTGGCAGAGGTGGATGACATTTACCTTGATTCGAACTTTATGGTGCCACTTGGGATTATTGTTAATGAACTTGTACACAATGCCTCCAAGTATGCCTATCCCGGCAGGGATGAAGGTGATATCCGTGTTACTCTTGAAGAATCCGGCGCGGACCACATTCGGCTTAGTGTCAGTGATGATGGTGTAGGTATACCTGCTGAGCATGATATCCATGATCCCTCTACTTTCGGATTTAACCTTGTAAATATTCTGACCCGGCAGCTGGGTGGAGAGGTGACCCTGCTGCGTGATAATGGAACCACCTTCTCAATTATCTTACCCAGGTGAAATGCGCCGGAGAATGACCCGTACACTTGACTTTTCTCCATTTTTGATGAATACTTATATAAATATCCGCTATTGTAATAACCTGATTATTGTTAACCGATATTATATTTGCAGGAGGAAAAAAATGAAAAAATATTTTCTGGTACCTGTTATCATTTCTCTTATGATGTTATTTATGCTTAGTTGTGGGAAAAGTAGCGGGTTTAAAGTGACACAGGAATGGGCAACAGGCGCGGTGCTTGATGTGCCCGAGTCTGTTATATATAATGCCATGAAAAACGAGATTTACGTGTCAAATATTAACGGGAAACCCCTGGAGAAGAATGGGAAGGGGTATATCGCAAAGCTGGCCCTTGATGGAAAGATCGTGGAAAAAAAATGGATTACGGGATTTCACGCTCCAAAAGGAATGGGCATCATTGATGGTACCCTTTACGTAACAGATATTGACAGGGTACACAAAATTGATATCAATGAAGGGAAAGTTGTGAAAACATATAATGCCCCGAAGGCAAAATTTTTAAATGATATTGATATTGATACATCGGGTACAATATATATTTCGGATATGAATACAGCGGACATTTATGTTCTGCAAGATGATACGCTTTCAGTATGGATAAAATTAGGATATCAAAGTCCTAATGGCCTGTATCTTTCAAACGGAAGACTGCTAGTGGGGACGTCAAGCGGCATCGTTGCTGTTAATACAAGAACAAAAAAAGTTACCCCCCTTGAGCCCCATGACAGGAGTATAGACGGCCTCAAGCCTCTTGGAAAGAACAGTTATATCGTGAGTGACTGGGATGGAAAAGTTGAGATAATCGGAAAGAACAGGCAGGTTCTTTTTGACAAGTCTGACGGAAAAGTAAATGCCGCGGATTTTGAGTTTATTTCAGGTATGAAACTGCTGCTTGTTCCCACTTTTTTTGATAATCGGGTTGTTGCGTACCTGCTGAAAGAATAGACAGTATTATTTCAAGTGAAAGGATGAATATATGAGACTGTTCGCAGTTTGTGTACTGGTATGTACATGCTTGCAGGTTATGCCTGGTACTGTATTTGCCGAGAAAAAGTCAACAAAACATATTACCAGGGGAATAACCATGTATAAAAGTGAAAACTATCTACAGGCAGGCGTTGAATTTAGGAAAGGACTTGAGGCCATTACCGACCCGGAAAGCAGGCTTGAGGCTATCAAGCTTTTAAACATGATGACCACAATGTTTACATCCGCCGAAGAAATAGTTCTCTACAGGAAATGGCAGCTGGCAGTAAAGGACGGGAATTACGATGATGCCATTGAGTATGCTTCAAAAGCCCTGGATCTGAATCCGAGGAACGTGCTCTTTTATTACAGCCTGGCATATGCATGGATGAAGGATGGGAATAACCAGAAGGCCATTCACTACCTTGAGGAAGGGAGGAAGATATATCCCGCGTATTACCCAATCATGGTACGGCTTATGATATTGTACCATGTCACCGGTCAGCATGAGGGCACGCGGGAGATGCTTTATGACTATGCCTTTTTTCTTGGCCTGCAGGAAAGGGCAGTACAATAGGCTATTTTTTTGTCATAAATCCCCGCGGGTTCTGTTTCATTTCGCTTCTGAACTCATCCAATTTTTTCTTCAGATTTTCAGCCACCTCCGGATGGGTGTTGATCACGTTATATGATTCACCGGGATCTCTTCTTATATCATACAGTAACGGCCACCTGTTCCCCATCTGTTCGGCTCCCAGTGAGTTGGGGATTGATGCAGCGTCAAGGGGAATGGGCCACACGTAACGGTTCATTTTGTCGAAATACTTCCACCTGCCTGACCTGATCCCTTCAAGGCGGTCATAATGGAAGAAATAAAGGGCGCTATGGGGTGATCGTTTACTTTTCCCGGTTAGCTGCCTGCTGATATTTTTGCCGTCTACTATCCTGTCTTTGGGTAATCCTACTCCCGCCAGGGAGAGCAGGGTGGGGTAGAGATCAATATTCATTACAACCGCTGGATTCTCTTTTCCCCGGGGTATGCGTCCCGGCCATTTGGCAATAAAGGGAACCCTGAAGCCTCCCTCGTAGCTCTGACCTTTTCGTCCGCGAAGATTTCCGGCGCTGCCCTCGTACCAGGGGCCGTTGTCGCTGGTGAAGATAACCAGGGTGTTTTTATCCAGCCCGTTCTTTTTCAGGCATCTCATCACCTCTCCAACGCTCCAGTCGATCTCTTCAACCACGTCACCGAATTTCCCCGCCTTTGACTTTTTCTCAAATCCCTTCGAAGGGTGCAGCGGCTGATGGGGGGAGGTATGAGCCATGTACAGGAAGAATGGCTCGTCAGAAGACCTTTCTATGAATTTCACTGCTTCTCGGGTGTACATGGCGGTGAGTTTTTCCTGTTTTTCCCCAAGGCCGAGGTCAGGGTCAATTTCTGTCTTGTTACGGTACAGGGGAAAGGGGAGCATGTCATTGCTGTAGGGTACCCCGAAATAATAATCGAAACCGTGATTCAGAGGGCTGTATTTGGGATCAGTGCTGTAGTCACCAAGATGCCATTTCCCCATCATGCCGGTGCGATACCCGGCTATTTTTAAACCCTCTGCAAGGGTTATCTCGGCAGCGTCAATACCTCTACCAACGTAGTCTTCACGGATGTCCATCACCCCGAGACTTTTCAGCCACCCGCCGAAATTGCGGGCCATTCTTCTGCCAAGGGGTTCGTCTTCGGGATAGGTGTTGCCGATGATCCCTGTTCTTAAGGGATACCTGCCGGTAAGAAGTCCTGCCCGAGAGGGGGCGCATACCGCGTTACATGCGTGATACTCGGTAAAACGTGTTCCCTCTCTGGCAAGCCTGTCAATATTTGGTGTGCGAATAACGGTATTACCGAAACAGCCCACATCACCGTAACCCAGGTCGTCGCAGTAGATGAGCACCACGTTGGGCCGCGGGGCCCGTTTGTTTATTACTTCAAGGGGATGTTTTTCAGCACCTTCGGGGTAATCACCTATGAGTTCTGTTATATCGTTTACCTTGAGCAGATTGTAAAAACCGGCCCCCACCAGGGCCGCTGCCCCGACACCGGCACCAATACCGATAGTCCTTCGTAAAAATCTGCGCCGTGAAATATTCTCTTCACCCATTGGTTTTCCCCCACCTGCTTTATAATTATATATGATGGGGATTATATACACGTGATTTGTTGTATGTCAATTTTAAAATGATTACCACAGAGGCTCAGAGGGCACAGAGAGGTGATTTCTTTGTTTAGGTTTTAGTTGAGAATTATTACAGTTCAATCTGCCCACTTTTTCAGTTAAAGAATATATATATGTCTTTTTGGTCGGATATATGTATCGACTACCTGCAACAACCATATATTAATACTAACTCAACAACTACCCATCCTCTGGGATAAATGGAGAAACGAACATGTATTGAACCAACTCTCTGTGCCCTCTGTGCCTCTGTGGTAACCCCGTTAGACGTCAACTGAGATATATTTGAGGTTTTTTACTTTTGGCAGCAGGTCCATTTCGCCGGCTATGAAGAGGTAGAAGGCCAGGGCGTTTTTTAGTTCTTCGGTGAAGTTGAATTTCAGAAGTGAATAGTAGGTATCCACGTCGTAGGTGATCTCGGGGTAGAGGTTTTGCGCTTTCTGTATCAGGGTTTTCCGGTCTGTTCTGAGGCATTCCAGAGACCTGTAGTATGAGCTCACCACCTGTTTTATCTCATGGTGATACCTGTCAATACGGGATTCACGAAGGGCGAACACGGCAAATACCACGGGAAATCCAGATTTTCGAAGCCACAGGTCTCCCAGGTCGTAGATGTAGGGGACCGGTTCTTTCGAGGGCAGCATGGCATCATTGCCGATAACCAGGGCGGCATCCACGTCCTCAAGGGTGGGGTTGGGGCTGGTTGGCAGGTACACGGGATTGATGCCGTAATAGTTTTTCAGCAGCACCTTCAAAAGTATCACTGATGTGCGGGATGCCGATGAGAGGCCCAGGCGTTTTCCCCCGAGGTCTTCGATGGGATACCTGCTTTTTAAAACCACCGACCGAACGTAACCGATGGAACTGAGGCAAAAATCCGGGAGCAGTACCACGTCGTCTTCCATGTCGGCGTAGGCGGCTGCGGAAATGGGACTCATGGTAAGGGTGCCCTCGGCAAGCATGCTGTTGAGACCGCTTGGGATGTCGGGCACCACCTTTATACCTTCGAGGGGTTGTTTCTCGAACATGTGATAATAGAATGGATAGCAGTTCATATAGTTGATGTAACCAAGTTCCATCAGCTTTCCTCCCGCCTGATGGGGGTATAGGCGGCTGTGGTGCGCACCGGGGTCATGCCGGCATTTTTGATGAGTCGTACCAGGTGGTCTTCAGAACCGTAATCAGCTGTTCGGGCACCGGCAGCATGTACCACCTTCTCGTAATGATAGGTGGCCCCGATGTCGTCCACCCCGAAGTTCAGCAGCACCTGGGCCATTTTCTCTCCCAGGTACATCCACAGGGCCTTCAGGTGAGGCACGTTGTGAAGAAATATCCTGCTGGTGGAATATATTCGTATGATGTCGTACCCGGTTAAAGAACGGTTTTTGGCGTGAATTTCGGTGTTCTCCTCGTGAAAGGGAAGGGGGACAAAAGTCTTAAAACCCCCGGTTTTATCCTGGGTGTTTCTTACCTGTGAAAGATGATCAACGATGTGATGACTGGTTTCCAGGTGATTAAAGAGCATGGTGGCGTTGGTTTTCAATCCCAGGGAATGCGCGATTTCCATTACCTCGAGCCAGCGGCTTCCGGGTATCTTCTTCGGGGCGATTTTGCTGCGTACCGTGGGTTCGAATATCTCGGCACCGCCGCCGGGGAGTGCTCCCAGTCCGGCATCTATGAGCCTTGTGAACACCTCTTCAATGGGTATGTTGTTGAGCCGGGCAAAATAATCGTATTCAACTGCCGTAAAGGCCACGATGTGCAGGTTGGGATCTGCCTTTTTGATGGCGCGCAGCATCTCTTCGAAATAGTCAATCTTCAGTTCGGGGTTAAGCCCACCCACGATGTGTACCTCGTCGATCCCCATAGCCACGGCCGCTGCTACTTTCTCGCTCACCTGGTCGATGCGCATCACGTAGGCGTTCTGTGCGCCGGCATCACATGAGAAGGCGCAGAGGGGACATCTCAGTTCGCAGACGTTGGTGTAGTTCAGGTTCATGTTCACACCGTAAAAGACACGGGAACCGTGCAGTTTTTCCCGCATGTAATTTGCGATGGTGCCAAGGTCAACAATGCTTCCGGTTTCCAGCATGTACAGGGCGTCATCGGTGCTTACCGGTACGCCTGCCTCAACTTTTTCCGCCACCTGGCGAAGCCGTGTGTCCTCGATCATATCCCGCATTATGTAATCAGTCCTGTCCCCACGGTTGGAAATACGTGTGGGGTATATCCAGTGTATGTAGTATTTTTCCAATAATAAAGTTTATTATATCATCTACGGTTTCGGGAAACGAATAAAAGGCCGGCACCGGTGGGACAAGTATGGCGCCAGAGAGCAGCACCGCCCGCATGTTTTCAACGTGAATGAGGCTCAGGGGAGTTTCGCGGGGGACAAGCACGCACTTCCTGCGTTCCTTCAGGGCAACATCGCATGCCCGGTGCAGAAGGCTGTCGGCGTACCCGTGGGCCACCGACGCAAGGCTTTTCATTGAACAGGGAACGATCACTACCGCCTCAACGTTTCCGGTACCGCTTGCCGGTGGCGCGCTGTATTCGCTGTTATGGTATTCTTTCAGCCGGGACAGGTCATTCGCGATGCCCCGTTCTTTCAGCAGGGTGGCTACCTGTTTACCGGCAGCAGCGTCCTTTCCCATCTCGTGGGCAATAACCTCCCACCCGGCATCGGTCACCACCACCGCAACCTCACGCCCAGCCTCAAGGAGTGCTTCAATAAGCCTGATGCCCAGTATGACACCGCTGGCCCCTGTTATGCCTACTACTATCATATGTTTATTGTATCACGTGTTAATAATGCTTCAGAAATAACGGCGGTTTATTTTTACCAGCATGCATACGTAACTGCCCCCTAAATCCCCCCAAGGGGGACTTCCAACAAGTTGGAAAGCCAGGGTTTATTAATTATCCCAAGATACATGTACCAGAATGTTACAATAAATGATAACAGGATGTGACATGAATAACCTTTCGTTACTTACATACATTAATATCAAAGTCCCCCTTGGGGGGATTTAGGGGGCGGCCGGTGCATATAGCCATAACATTTCCTGTATCTCCACACCATTATAGTTATAGTTCACTATTCTTACATCCACAACACATCAATGAACGTCCCCAGAAACAGTACCGGTGATATGAACATGTTCACCCTGAAAAACTCACGTACTGAGGCGGACAGATCGTCGTTACGTGCCAGGCGCTGCTGGTGAAAGAAAATGAGCATGACGCAGCCTGCTGCAACCCAGTAGGCGGTGCCCCTGGTGGTGAGGATCCCGGCGGTGATTAGTGCTGCCGATGCCAGCACGTATGCACCTGCAGAGAAAAGCAGGGCGCCGCTTTCACCAAACTTTGCCGGTATGGAATAAAGTCCCGCTTCACTGTCGAAATCTTTGTCCTGCAGGGCGTAGACGATATCAAGGCCGCCGATCCAGGTCATGATGGCAAAGCCAAGCACGAATGGTACGAAGTGGAACTCGCCTGTCACGGCAAGGTATCCGCCGATGGGGGCGGCCGCCTCTACGAAGCCCAGGTAGAAATGGGAAGTGGCGCTGAAATGCTTGAACCATGAATAGCTGAAAAGCAGGGCAATAGCCGCGAAGGAAAGGTAAAAGCAAAGCTCATTCAGCATGAAGGACGAGAATACCAGGAGGGCGCTTGAAAGCAGTGCCACCGTCCATACCTGCGTCCTGGTTACCTCACCGCGGGGAAGCAGCCGGTCGCTGGTGCGGGGGTTTTTTGCGTCTATGTCGGCGTCGATGAGCCGGTTAAATGACATGCCAGCGGTGCGTGCCCCGATCATGGCCAGGGTGACCCACACCCAGGTAAGCACCGTGCCCCCGCCGGCAAAAAGCACTCCCAGATAGGCGAAGGGCAGGGCGAAAAATGTCTGCTCGATAAGTACAAGTTTTGAAAATTTCTTAAAGTCCATATTCCTTCCACCGTTTGTTCACAAGTTGGATTATTTCATCCGACATGACGATCTCCTCCGGCCATTCACGTCCCATACCTTCTTCCCGGGTTTTGCGGGTGGCGTCGATTCCCATCTTTCCCCCGAAATTCTGAAATGGAGCGGAGTGGTCGAGGGCATCAAGGGGCCCCTCGGATATGAGAAGGTCACGGCGGGGATCAACGTTGTTCAAGAGTTTCCACACCACCGTGCTGTTATCTGACAGGTCTATGTCGTCGTCAAAGACGATAATGTACTTGGTTGATGACATCTGACCTAATCCCCACAGGGCGTTCATCACTTTCTTGGCCTGCCCGGGGTGTTCTTTCTTAATGGAGACAAGGGCGCAGTTGTGGAATACCCCTTCAAGGGGAAGGTTCATGTCCACGATCTCGGGTACCACCATCTTCAGCAGTGGCAGAAAGAGCCGCTCGGTTGCCTTGGCCATGTAGCAGTCCTCCATTGGAGGCTTGCCCACGATGGTGGTTGGATACACCGGGTTGTTTCGGGTGGTAACGCAGGTAACGTGAAAGACGGGATAGGTGTCGGCTGCCGAGTAAAAACCGGTATGATCGCCAAAGGGCCCCTCTATGGTCTCGTCACCGGGATCAACATATCCCTCTATGATGTATTCTGCCTCTGCCGGTACCATGAGGTCACAGGTTTTCGCCTTCACCATGGGTATGGCCCGTGATTCCAGGAAGCCGGCAAAGAGCATCTCGTCGATGTCAGGCGGCAGGGGTGCGGTCGATGCGTAGGTGACCGCCGGCGGGCCTCCCAGGGCTACCGCTACCGGCATGCGGGTGCCCTGTTCCTTATGTTTGCGGT
>JAGYNX010000479.1 GCA_018399855.1 Spirochaetota bacterium | reverse complement strand
TTATCTTTTTTTTATATTATATTGATCTATCCCTGAATACTAGTATTATTAAAGAAATAGTAGTATTAATCAAGCATGTTTATCGGGACTTGCATGTTAATAAATTGTTAAGAGAATATGAAGATAATGTAAATATAATATTAAGAAAAGTGGCATCGAGTTTTTCATATAATATTAAGCATTTCTTAATATTATATTAACATGGAGCACTTACTAAGTATCCAGATTAGTTAATGTAACGTAAAGCAGTTAATATCATCCAAGGAGGCACATCTCGATATGAGAAAAAGTATTTTCAACACAATCGTCGTTCTTATCGCGGCTATGGCAATCGGCTTCATGTTTTCAGGTTGTTCAAAGGATTCCAGCAGCAAGGTTACGGTAAAGGGGTCAACAACCGTTCTTCCTATTACCCAGAAGGCAGCCGAAGTGTTTTATGACAAGCACAAAATCGGTGTTTCAATTTCCGGTAGCGGTTCTGGTAATGGTATCAAGGCATTCCTGGACGGAAGTACTGATATCGCCATGGCCTCAAGGGAGATGAAGGGAAAGGAGCTCACGCTTGCGAAAGAAAAAGGGATCAAGGTTAAGGAAATAACAGTTGCCCTTGATATGATTGTTCCGGTTGTACATCCGGATAATCCTGTCAAAAAGATCAGTATGGACCAGTTGAAAGGTATTTTTGATGGTTCAATTTCCAACTGGAAGAAGCTTGGTGGACAGGACGAGAAGATAGTTGTTATCTCGAGGGACACCAGCTCAGGTACGTACGAAGTATGGGGTAAGATGGTTCTGAAGGGATCTGATGTAAGAAATGACGCTCTTCTCCAGGCATCCAATGGTGCGGTAGCTTCAGCAGTATCAAAGAATCCCAGGGCAATTGGTTATGTTGGATTCGGTTACCTTGATGACAGCCTGCAGGCAGTCAAAGTGAACGGCGTTGAAGCCACAATAGAAAATGGAAAGTCTGGTAAATTCCCCATTTCACGTAAGCTGTATCTGTACATAAACGATGAAACAATTTCAGCTGACTCGAAGAAATTCATTGACTTCCTTTTGTCAAACGAGGGACAGGAAATCGTGAAAGAAATTGGTTTTCTTCCTGTGAACTAAGTAAACTCACGAATGAATGAAATGAAGGTTCTCCTTGAGAAAGGGGAGCCTTTTTTTTTGCACTGTACCCCGTCACGCGGGTAAGGTAAAAGAGTTTCATCTTGACAATGCAGCCAGTTATCATTAATACTATATAATACATACAAATCAGAATGAGGAATATTTCATGAAAAGTGTATACCCATTATGCCTGGTGATGGCGATTATAATCTCAATTTCCGGTTGCGCGAAAAAAAGCACTGAGCCGGTCATCATTCATGGCTCTACAACCATAGAGCCGGTTTTGCTTATATTAGCCCGGTCTTTTGAGAAACAGCATAACATTCCTTTCGAGATTGAGGCGACTGGATCTCGTGATGGGATCAGGGATCTTATTGAAGGAAAATGTGATATTGCTGATTCTTCATACCATGTCACACCTTCCCAGGTTATTGAAGCGGAGAAAAAGGGAGTACAGTTGCGGGAGTTTCATATCGCCTTTGACATGATTGTTCCAATAGTACACACTGAAAATGAATTGTCGTCTATTTCCATGAAGCATTTGCGGCAGATCTATACTGGTGAGGTTACAACCTGGAAAACTGTCGGCTGG
>JAGYNX010000478.1 GCA_018399855.1 Spirochaetota bacterium | reverse complement strand
GGGGATGATCAGTTCACTTCTCACGGCTCACTTTTCACTTAATTCCATTTATCTGCAGTTAAAAATCATGGAAAATACTTGAAAATAGCCATGCTGATGCCTGTAATGACAGGGATTACAAAGGATGGAGAGTACTCTAGATGATCTTAGAACAAATGATGGTAACGGGCATGGCGGTTTTCTGCTACCTGGTGGCAGATGAAAAAACCGGTGAGGGCATACTGATCGATCCTGCCGGTGATCATGATATAATTTTCGCCGCGGTGAAGAAACATAACTGCGATGTTACCAGCCTTATCAATACCCATGGTCATTTTGATCACACCTCCGGCAATGACCGGATCATTCGGGAAACCGGCGCGGCCCTGTGCATACATGAGAAAGACGCCAAAATGCTCAAGAGTATCTCTACCCGTGTGCTTTCACGGGTGAACAAGGGCAAGGGTTCACCAAAACCCATGAGGATGCTGCAGGATGGTGACATCATCAAGGCGGGCTCGGTATCACTCAAGGTGATTCATACCCCCGGCCATACCCCCGGCGGTATATGCCTCTACACCCCGGGTCATGTATTCACCGGTGACACCCTTTTCACCGAGGGAATGGGGCGAACCGACCTGGGGGGCGGGTCATATAAAGAAATAATGAAATCCATAACAGAAAAAATTCTCACGCTGCCTGATGATACCATTATCTGGCCCGGGCATCATTACGGGCGTTTCCCTAAATCAACGGTAAAAGAACAAAAGCGTATATACATGGGATAAAAGAAAGCAAGGGAAGGTAGACTACTTAACTGGATTTTCCGGTTTTACCACCGTAATGTGAAAGCAGCGCTGGTTTCGTTCAAGGGTAGCGTATATCACCCCTTCCTTCTGCAGCCGGTGAACGGTCATGGCCAGCAGGGTTTTCCCCTGCCGCCGAAGGGCATCACCCGCCAGGTATCCTAACCTGCTTCTCACCCTGGATACAATATTTGCCAGCACACCCCCACCTTCTACCTGGGGAAATACAACGTAGTAATCATCGAAGAACAGATCAACGCTCACCCCGTAACTATGGGTAGATTCTGCTACGGCGTTCATGTTAGTACCCCGCAATTGTCCCTGGTATGACGCCGGCCGCAGGGCCGATGACAGGGCGAACTTGATGGGCGCCTTTATACCGTGCGCCTTCTGCACTTCCCTGAATGTACTTGCGATAATGGCAAGCCCCCGTGCCGCGCCGGGGGTAAGATACCGGTGTTCTTTTTTTACACCGTAGAAGTAATAGGGCAGATCTTCCCCGTCAATACTCACCAGGGCGCCTTTTTCAACCAGATGGTTACATTGATCCATATCCGCAACGGGGCCTACCCCCAGGGTCCTGGCTGCCTGTATATGCCGGGGAAACAGGTATGTTCGAAGTTCTGATTCAAAACCCGGTTTCACAAAATCATCATAAATGGGTACCCCTTCGATGATCGTCCGCTGCACCGCGTATACCCCGTCAACATACAACGACAGGTCTTCATACACGGCAGTCAGGTGCCGCGTCCAGCACACGTGGGTCAGCACAATCCCGAGAATACACGCCATCACCGGCAACGCAACTTTTTTCACAAGTCCACTCCTTACTTATCAAACTAATAACTTATACTATCATACGGCTTTAAAAACATGAAACCGCCCGCTTCGCTCGATACACACAGATGATTAGTGAATAGTG
>JAGYNX010000477.1 GCA_018399855.1 Spirochaetota bacterium | reverse complement strand
ACCCTTCTCCCTGAACCGGAATATATTCTCCATTATGACAATGGAGTTGTCAATGAGCATCCCTACCCCTATGGCAAGACCACCCATAGACATCATGTTCAACGACAGGTCAAAGTAGTACATCATGATAAAGGTTGCGATTATGGATATGGGAATGGACAACCCGAGAATGAGTGCTGAGCGAATATTTCTCAGGAAGACGAACACCACCAGTATGGCGATAAGACCACCCTGTACCGCGTTTTTCACCACGTTATCAATTGAATTTTCTATATACTCAGCCTGGTTAAAGAAGGGTATAATCTCCATACCCTTCGGCAGGGTCTTTCGTATCTTTTCCAGGCGATCCATTACATTTCGGGCAACAATAACCGTATTCTTGTCAGACTGCTTGTTGATACGCATCACCACCCCGTTCTCCCCGTTCAGGTGAACGATCTCGGCACGTTCGGCGGGAGCCATGTAGACCCTGGCCAATTCCTTCAGGTAAATGGGGGTGTTGTTTTTCACATCAACCACCACGTTGCGTATATCGTCAAGGTTCTGGAACTCCCCCTGTGTACGGAGGGTAAACTTCTTCATGGGTGTCTTAATCTCACCACCGGCAACATTCAGGTTCTCTACACCCAGTACCTGGATTACCCTGTCCACCGAAAGATTATACGCGTCCATCCTGTTCTTGATAAGTTCAACTTTTACTTCTTCTTCCTGCCCGCCGCTCACGTAGGCTGACGCCACCCCGTCGGTCTGCTCAACAAGGCTTTTCAGGGTATCCTCGGCATAATTCCGCAGGTATGAAAGGTCACCCGAGCCAGATATGGACAGCACCATGATAGGAATCATGGAGGTGTCAAACTTCAAGACAATGGGAGTTTCCACGTCCTCCGGCAGGAAGCCTTTTGTAATATCGATCCGCTCCCGCATGTCTGATACGGCAAGGGACATGTCGGTACCCCAGGTAAATTCCACCACAACCATGGACATACCCTCCTTGGAGGTGGAGGTGAGATTGTCCACGTTGTTTATCCCCGCAAGGGATTCCTCAAGAGGACGGGTTACCGTACTCTCGATCTCCTTGGGCCCCACATCCGGGTACTCTGTGATCACCACCGCAACCGGGAATTCTATCTCCGGGAAAAGGTCCAGCGCCATCTTGGAATAGCTGACAAAACCAAGCACCAACAGCGCCACAAAAACCATAATGGCAGTTATGGACCTGTTTACAGAAATATCAGTCAGTTTCATTTAACGTCCTCCGACTTATTCTTATCGGCATTCTTATCTTCTTCAGGAAGGTCTTCCCTGTACACCTTCAGGTGTTCACCGTCGGATATGTTCTCTTTACCCAGGGTAACCACCACCGCGTCCGCACCAAGACCTTTTTTTACCTGTGTAAAATATTCCACTGTAAGGCCAGTTGTAATTACCTTTTTCCGCGCGATATTGTTCTCTACAACATACACAAATGGAGTTTCCCTTTCGTCCTTCATCACCGCGTCAACCGGCACTGCCAGCACGTTCTTCCGGCGGCCAAGTATTATTTCCACGTCGGCGAACATACCATGTTTCAACTTTGTTCCCGGATTCTTGATCAGTATATGCACTTCCTGTGTCCTGCTTGCCGCGTTCAGCACGGCACTCTTTTTATATACCCGGCCTGTAAAAGTCCTGTTGGAAAAAGCTTCAACACCGATCTTTGCCGTCATCCCG
>JAGYNX010000476.1 GCA_018399855.1 Spirochaetota bacterium | reverse complement strand
TGAGAAGGCTGACTTTCTGCTTGAATGGATCCTGTCACCTTCCATGCAGAGTACCGTGGAACCAATTAAAACCATGTGTTTGGCGTTATAGAAATTCCCTTCAATTTTTTTGATAACCCCCCTGTATGAGGTGGTCATTGTAATTACGATTGTGCATATCAGCAGAATTGCAAGTGTGGCAGCAATGGTGATGCCGATTATTTTCAGTTTCTTTTTCATTTTTCATACCATTAATTATTTGCAATTTTATATCTTCTTCAGGCTATAGGTGTTTAACGGAAAAGGCAAGATAAAAAATAGTTGCGATTTTTTCCTGATAGTTTACACAATATAAAAAATGAAGAGGTTGCATAATGCTTTCAAGAATCCGTTCGTTCATCTTCCCTGAGAGGGAAGGATATACACAGACATATATTGAAGAACTGCATTACCAGTGCAAACGGGTGCTGCTTCCGGCGTCAATTATATGTATCGTAGCCTGGCTTCCGTATATATCAGTTGATTCCATACTGTTTCCCGGTGAACCTCTTATCGTGAAACTGCGGTATGGACTGACAGTTGTGGCATTGATGATATTCATATTACAGTTTGTTCCCCTTCTGAAGGAAAAAAGCATGTACCTGCTTGCGGTACTGGGGTTTTATCTTCTGGCGGCCACAGGGCTTATCACTGGAATATCAGGTGCAGATCCGGTTTACATGGGTGGATATCTCTTTATACTGGTGGTGCCTGTCATTGCCCCTATCCAGAGAAACCTGCTGTGGACTATCGTGCTTGCCTCTTTGCTGGTGTTTTTTGCAAGTGGTTTCTCAAGTAACATGGAATTTACCACTATTCGTGATCAGTACAAGCTTAACGACCTGATAGCGACCACTATGTTCTCGCTGGTATTTATTTATGTGCTTGACCGCATACGGTATAGGAACTGGAAACAGTCACTGCAGGTGGGCCAACAGAAAGTTCAGCTGCAGGAGGACAGTTCACGCATCAGCACCATCGTGGAAAGAGCAAAGGAGGTAACCCGTAACGTGGCAGAAGCCACGGGCATACTTAATAACATGTCAGGACGGGTTAACGAGACCGTGTCAAGCCAGTCTATTCATTTTACTGAAACAAGGGATGCGGGAAAACGGGTTATTCTTTCTTTCGAGTCACTTCGTGAAACAACCAGGGCACAGCTTGACACCAACAGCAGGGCACGGGATCTAAGCCAGCAGATACGAAACGACCTGTCTGGTACAGCCAGTCACAGTGTGAAAGCAAGCAGTGATGCGGTGCGGGTGAAAGAGCTCTCTGATGAGTGCGATAATAAGCTTACTACGGCGATGGGTGTGGTAAAAAAGTTAATGGATGAATCTGCCCGCATTGAAGAGATATCCAGCACCATCAACGATATTGCCGATCAGACCAGCCTTCTGTCCCTTAACGCCTCTATAGAGTCCGCCCGGGCTGGTGAGCACGGGAGGGGATTTTCCGTGGTAGCCGAAGAAATATCCAAACTCGCCGAAAGAAGTATTAATTCGGCCCGTGAAATCAGCGGTATAGTGGGAAACTCCGTGGAACAGATAAATATTTCTTCACTGCAGATGAAAGAAACATCTGATTCACTGAGAGAGATTGTTAGTTTCCTGGAGGGAAACCGGCAATTCCTGGTTGAATTTGAATCGCTGGTTCGCTCTCAGGATGATGACATGAAGGAGTTGATTAAAGATATTTATGG
>JAGYNX010000475.1 GCA_018399855.1 Spirochaetota bacterium | reverse complement strand
ACGCGGATGATTAGCGAATAGTGAGTAGTGAACTGATCACACGTCACCTTTCATTTTTCACTTAATTTCGCTTATCTGCGGTTATTTCTGCCCTTCAGGAAAATTCTTGAATTCATACACGATGGCATCCCCTTTCATTTCGGCGCCGCCTGGAAATGTGCTGCCCAGGGGTTTTGAGATATCCACCAGGTGGGTGAGCACGGTTTCGGCCTTTTCTCCCTTGAGTTGTTCTGGTCTGAAGGGGTTATTCTGATGATTGGTGCCGTGTATGGAGTATATGACCATTTTTTTTACCGCGTTTTTTTCTACGGTAAATCCTGCCACAATGTTATTTCGAACGTCTTCGTTTGTAGAGCCGAAAAGAAAGTTGCCCAGTGAATACAAAATGGGCTTGTTTTTGTAGATTTCCACACCCTGGTATACGTGTGGATGATGGCCGATGATGATATCAGCACCGGCATTGATGAGCTGATGGGCCAGTTTCACCTGGCTTCTTTCGGGAAAGTCGGAATACTCGTTACCCCAGTGAATTGATATGGCAATGATGTCGTTCCAGTCCCTGTATTTTTTCAGAACAGGGGCAATGGATGAGATATCTCCCCTGGCTATGCCGGCTGTGTTACTGTCCGCGTAGCCATCTTCATATTGCAGATCACAGAGCCCCATCACCGCCAGTCGAATTCCACGGATATTTGTGACCAGGGGGCGATAGGCGTTTGGGGCATCTGTTCCGGCGCCGGTGCGCAGTATATTATGGGCGTCAAGGTGTACCGTGGTGTCCACAAGTCCCTTTTCGCCGTAATCCATGACATGATTGTTGGCAAGGGTTACCCCGCTTATACCCGCAGCGGTGAGAACCCGCAGGTATCGTGGAGCAGCGCGGAATATGTATTTTTTTCCGGGCCGGGGAGTGGCATCTTCGCTTATGACGCATTCCAGGTTGCAGAAACGAAAGTCAAAGTCTTTCAGCAATGAGGACACGTGTTCAAGGGGATATTCGTATCCATGATTGTCGCATGATTCCATGACGCCCCAGTCAAGCATGAGGTCGCCGCAGAAAAGCAGTGTTGCACGTGGATTGCGGGTGCTGCTGTCCATGCTGCCGCATCCCCAGAGAAAAAACAGGACAACCGCCGTTACCAGCAAAAAGGATACCCTGCTTAAAGGTGATGATATACGTTGTGTACTGGTAAATAACGGTTGTAACTGGTAACCTGTTCCCATGATTGTCCCTGTATTGATTTGAATATCTCCAGGCTGTAGATCAGTGTAGCCGGTTTACCGGGTACATGTATTGCTCGGATATCAGTAATTCCCTGTAATAAAAATCGTTATTCTGATGAATGTCAAGTTCTTTCGCTACCGATATATCATCTACGGTGCAGTGAAATTCTGAAATTGTGAGCCCGTGATGGGCAGCCTGTATGAGTAATTGTATAAAGAATCCTTCACCGAACTCGTAAAACTCGAAATTCTGAACTACGGAGAGGTCGAAACCTTTCACCGGTGAGAATGGATCATCTACCAGGTAGCCGGTTATCTCGTTCAACTGGGCGGCAAGGTTGCGGTAATAGGTGAGTGAATCGTTAAAATGCGAGGCTGCCTCATGTGATTCCATCCTGTTGCCGGTAACGATGGGTGTGGTGAGCATCTTGTTGTACATCTGTCCGATAAAATCGGTATCTATGCGGGCGGTAATGGGGAATACCATCATGCTGCTGT
>JAGYNX010000474.1 GCA_018399855.1 Spirochaetota bacterium | reverse complement strand
GATTTTTTTGGTGTAATGCATGAAAGGATAAATATACATGCGCAGGTAGAGCAACAGAATGCCAGGTATCGAGATGAAATATCGAAGGTAAGAACAGTGCAGGTGTCACTTCTACCCCGTTTTAGTGAGCTTCAGGGTTTTGATATGGCGTCAACATTTCTTCCTGCTGACGACCTTTCTGGTGATTTCTTTGACGGTTTTTTTATCGAGGAGGATGTATACCAGGTAGTCCTTTGTGATATATCCGGGCATGGTGTTGCGTCCTCTTACGTCGGTAACGCTTTTCGAACACTTCTGCGCTCCTACTCAACCAGTGAAAACGATCCGGCAAAGGTGCTGCATGAGGTAAATGCGAGAATGGTGGCAGACGCCAGGGGGCTTTACTATTTTGGTACCATTCTGCTGGTGAGAATACAGGTTTCCACCGGGCATGTAACCTTTGCCTCTGGCGGTCATCCACCCGCTTTGCTGTATGAAAAGACGTCAGGGAACTGCAGGGATCTTGGTAATACCGGTCCCCTGGTGGGAATCTTTGATAGTGTTGCGTATAAGAATACCAGTTTTACAATGGATGAGGGAGACTGCCTTTTCATGTATACCGACGGGTTGGTAGAGGCAATGGCCGAGAATTCGCGGGAGATGTATGGAGAGGAAAGGTTGTGGCAAAATTTTCTTCAATATGTGAATGAATCATCCATTGACATTGTTCATTCAATAGTAGGATCATTTTACGAGTATACCAGTTACTCGTGGCAGGAGGATGATCTTACAATAATATGCGTGAAAAAAACATGATTTACTTCTGCCTGAACGCCTGCAGCCTGAAATTTTCAATAATACCAGCGCTGTATTCAAGAATACGCAGTATGGCACCATATCCTGTGCACTGGTAAAATTTGCTGATTACCTCTTTCTTTGCCGCGCCTTCAATATGTATACTATTAAATTGCAGCGGGGTTTCCCATTCCGGTTCTTTCCATTCCAGTAGCTGTTTGCAGAAATCTGAAATGTTATGCAGAATGAACGCGGATTCCCTGAGGTAGGCGTTCTTATCTTTTTCGATCTCAATGGGTTGCACTCCCGGCCTGTGCAGAAGGGATATATGATCTTCAATTCGAAGGGCATGACGGCGGCCACGGGGGCCTCCATATTGTTCAAGCTTCTGTATAAGAGAGTACAGGGTGTCTCTGTGTTCACGTTCTTTCAGTAACGACCATAGTATGGGCAAGTATACCCGCAGAAGCCGGGTAAGGGCCCCATACATGTGACGGATTTCAAACCCGGCTTTTGGATGAAATTCTATATCGGGGTATTCCCGTATCATTTCGGTGTGTTCTTCGATTATCCTGTCTACCTGTTGTGAGAAACTCTGATTATTTTTCTTTTTCTCATAGCTTTCTTTTATTTTTTCGAAATTTGCTATTTCTGCCAGGATAAATCCTTCAATATCCATCCTGTTTCGAAGGGCAATCTGCAGCCGTTCTTCAAAGGCATCCCGGTCGAACCATCGTGGATTGTGTTTGGCGGCATACTGGTCGTACTTCGCACGAATTTTTTCTATAAGGCTTTCTGTTTCTTTATCAGACAGGGGCATCGTGTCTCCATTACATCATTATTAATAATCCAAAGAGGAACTTATGATATCATATGGCTCTAAACATGTGAAACCGCCCGCTTCGCTCGATAAACGCGGATGATTAGTGAATAGTGAGCCGTGAGAAG
>JAGYNX010000473.1 GCA_018399855.1 Spirochaetota bacterium | reverse complement strand
AAGTACAATGGCAGCACCAAAACCAGGCCCGAAGGCCAGTGCACCTGCCATCGAACTGGCTGATGTAGTTCAGAAATGGATCGCTGACAAGAAGAAATCAGGAGAGATCGAAACGATCGTAAATAATGAATTCATTAAAACCTGGCAGCGGGTAAATATCATTGGTGTTGTAAAAGGCACGAAGAAAATCCAGGTTCGTCCCCGGCCCGGTGCTTCAAGAAAGGCGGCGAAAGTGACCCTTATACATAAGATGGAATATATCAAGAAGGGTGAAAAAACATTCGAGTTTTACGTCGTTCTGCCTGAGGGTGAGGTATATCCCGATGGTGACCGGTTGAAGGTAACCGACGCGTATATTGAGAGTAACCGTGGGTACGGTGTCAAGTACGGGGTCAGGCCTATTCTTATAAACGGTACAATTGAGCAGCTTCCACCTGATTATTGATATTACTTGATGAATGAATACGATTCTCATGGCTGTCGGGTGATTTCCTTTCCCGGTAGCCATGAAATTATCATATTAATCAGATAAAGAATGCTCTGGGATCATGAGTAGTGGCTGCAGGTGCAATTCGATCCGCAAATGCAGGAACAATCATTATAAACATGATCCATAGTGCCAGCGTGCTTGCCCTGTGCTGAAGCCATGCTCCTTCCTTGATAAAGAAGGCGGGTATTGTACATGAGAGCAGCAGAATAAGTCCGCAGTAAAATGAATGGTCCGCGGTACAGTTATATGTATACGCGAAATTCCACAGGTCATAGGCAATGATCCAGGGCCATATCATGTCCGGCCATATCATGTATAACCCTGTCGAAAATATATTATTACGCAAGTGCGCCATATTATGGATAGTATTGGAAGAAAAAGCAAGTAATAAAGAATGGTTTTAATTTGAAGATTATTCGACTCTAAGATGTGCCATGACGGTATTATTCAATTCTCGAAATAAAACCATAGCACGAAAAGGATGGTGTACACTGAAAGGTAGAGCCGGTAAAAGTTTCTGAAACGGATATAGTTTGTATCATCGGGATACATGGTTCCCACCAGGGCCCGTGTTTCCTTTATGAAAAAAGGTTTAATGTTTATAAGCCAGCTGTCTGTCTGGTATACTAATTTTCTGAATTTGCTGCGGTAATATCCGAGGGGGATTCCCCAGGCAAAAAACAGAACAAACCATATATTTTCTTTTCCGCTTGTGATGATCCAGTTAGATATATTGTGGATGCTTTCCATGTATCACCTCCCATACTCGTAATAGATGTCTACCACAGGGTTTTCGATTTCGTTACCAACTTTTCTCTGTAAAAGGCTTTTACCATGGATCTCAACAATTCGTTTAGTTTCCAGGTCATATACCAGGTCAACCGGCTCCACAAAGGCACGGAAAATCAGGTTTGAAATGTTCATCTTTACAACCATAACCCCCGGGCGTGCGTATTGGGATTGTGGATTTTTCTCAAGATAAAACTTTGCAAGGCGCTGCAGGCTCATGGCCGGAAGCATGAAATACACCTTCTCTCCGTTTGCAATACGTTTCCATTTTAATTTCACATAATCATTAAGTGTGGGTCCCATTACGATATCATTCGTATAATCCGCGGTACCCTTTTTGCTGTTATCTCCACGGGTAAACCCGAAGGTAACTTTCTGTCCTTCCCTGTTAAGAACACAACCGCAATTACCATAGGCCATATCAACAGTATATGAATCCAGTGTGTCATTGATAT
>JAGYNX010000472.1 GCA_018399855.1 Spirochaetota bacterium | reverse complement strand
AAACTTCGGAAGTTTTTGGAATATAAAATACGTCATCAACGATTTTTTTTATCTCCTTGTTTCCTTCGGTTGCAATTGATAATACCGGTCCTTTTCTTACCTTAATTTCTTCTATGCTGGATATCATTTTTTCATAAACGCTGTCTGAAACAGCAATTGCAAAAGTAGGAAAGTTTTCGTCTATCAATGCTATAGGTCCGTGTTTCATTTCTCCTGCGGGATATCCTTCTGCGTGAATGTATGATATTTCTTTTAGTTTTAAAGCCCCTTCAAGGGCTATTGGGTAATTGTATTTTCTTCCCAAAAAGAGAAAGTTTTTGTAGTCTTTGTATTTTTTGGCCAACTCCCTTATTTCCGGATGCCTTTTTAAAATTTGAAAAGCAAGTTCGGGAAGTTTTTCAATCTCTTCGGATATTCTTTTTTCCTCCTCTCGGGAAAGGTTTCTCTGTCTTCCTAAAAAGATAGAAAGAAGGCATAAAATTAATACCTGAGAAGTAAACGCTTTTGTTGAGGCAACACCTATTTCCGGACCTACTTCTTTTTCTTCTTCCCGGTCTTCATCGGTTTTCAGGTCTTCGGCTGAATCGGTTCTGTTGACGGATTTCAGCGGTGTCTCGCCGTAAGTACCCACCTGTGAGAAGATGATGTCATCAAGCTCGTCATCCATGATGAGAACCTCGATGTCTTTTTTACGGTACATCTCAAGCAGGGGTGAATTTCGAAGGTTTTCTTCTTTCTCACCGGTTATGTAAAATATGGCATTCTGGTCGGGCTGCATGCGTCCCTTGTATTCTTCAAGGCTGGTGAATTTTTCGGCCTTGGTTGACTTGAACCGTACAAGCTCTAGCAGGGTCTCCCTGTTGGCGAAGTCCTGGTAGAGCCCTTCTTTCATGGGCCTGTTGTATTCCTGGATAAAGCTGGTGTATTTTTCCGGATCGTTTTTGGCCAGGTTCTGAAATTCTTCAAGCAGTTTTTTCACCGAGGAGGACTTGATCTTCGCAAGCACCCTGTTCTGCTGCAGAATCTCACGGCTCACGTTAAGGGGCAGGTCTTCTGAATCAATAACACCCTTCACGAACCGCAGATAGGTGGGCATAAGCTCACGCTCATCATCGGTAATAAACACACGCTTCACGTAAAGCTTTACACCGGGCTGGTAATCGGCGTAATACATGTCAAATGGCGCCTTTTCGGGCACGTAAAACAGGGTTGTATACTCCAGGGTGCCTTCGGCCTGTGTGTGCACCCACATGAGGGGATCGCCTGTGTCATGGGCTATGGTTCTGTAAAATTCCTTGTAATCCTCGTCGGTCAGGTCACGCTTGGACTGTTTCCACATGGCAGAAGCGGCGTTGATCTGCTCGGTTTTCTGTTCTTTTTTCTCTGTCCTGTCATCACCCTCTCCCTCAAAAACCGTCTCTTCAAAGTGCAGGTATATGGGGAATGGTATGTGATTGGAATATTTTTTAATGATGCTTTCAACTCGCCAGCGGTTGGCAAATTCTTTTCCGTCTTCAGAAAGGTAGACGATCACGGTTGTACCACCGGTATCCCGCTTTGCCGGTTCTATTTCATATTCACCACGGCCGTCACTGGTCCACTTGAAGGCCTCTTCTTCTCCGGCTTTTCTGCTGATCACTTCAACCTTATCAGCAACCATGAAGGATGAATAGAAACCCACCCCGAACTGCCCGATAAGGTTTGAATCCTTCTTGTTGTCACCGCTCATCTGCTCTAT
>JAGYNX010000471.1 GCA_018399855.1 Spirochaetota bacterium | reverse complement strand
AAATATATTATCAGGTAGATAAAAGCCCTGTATTCAGAGTTTGACACTTCAGGGTATGTCTGATAAAATAAATGACATGCTATTATAACATGTATAACGGAGGAATAAAATGGCTTCTGGCAATGAAAATTTTGAAAAGGAAGCTGAAGACAGGCTGAAAGAATATGAAAGAAAGATAAATGAATACCGAAAAAAAGCGCAAAGCATGGATGCTGAAGACGAGATCCACCAGCACATTGATGATCTCACAAAACAGCATAAAAGAATGCAGGAAGACCTGGATAAAATGAAAAACGCCGAGGATTCTGCCCGCACTCACCTGGAAAAGGGAATCGTTGAGGCTGATAACTTTTTCAACACGGTTATGGATAAGGTGGCAAAAAAAATTCTACCGGAATAGATTCATCAGCCCGCCTTTTTAGTCTGCATCATGGCCTGCTGCTGCATCAGTTTTACGAATGGCATTTTCTGTACACTACGATTCCACATATGCTTTATTGCAGCAAATGTGCTTGCATACCCTATCTGCAGCACCTCGTCTCCATCGCTGAAATTCATCTGGTTTTTATAGAAATCGTTTAAATGTAAATTCCTGTGATAGTAACGGCTGTCGGCCCCGTCCTTCTGGAACACCGTTCCTTTCACGCTTCCCCTGAACACGAAATTTCTTTCATCAAAGTGAGCATGCTCCATGATAAATATCTTTGCCCTGTATTTTTCATCAATTGTGCGGGCTATATTCATGTATTTATCCATGATCTTACCCTGCTTCTTTATGAAGGGGGACGGGTACACGTGCTCAAAGTGCATTGCAACGTTTACCAGACTGCTCAGTACTGCCGCGCAGTTACTGATCCACACCTTGCCCACTAGCGGTTTATGCCTCAGCAGGTAACCTTTAACCGCCCTGCTTGTAAGAATATGCGTCAAACCATGGCGCCGGTCCTCCGGTCGAACCACAGTAAGACCAAGGTGCAGCACATCGCCCACACCTTCAACCGACAGGATAACCGTTGAGCAGAAACCGGCCATGGTTCCATCCTGGCGCCATGCTATGGCAATTACCTTGTCCTCAAGTTCCTGCCTGGTTCCCTGGAGTACCTGGTAATCAGGAAGGATTTCAAACGCAGTGGATGCCACGTCCCTCAGGTGTGATACAAGATCGTGTATCTCCGAATCACTCATGGTAAGTCCGGGAGTATACAGCAGCTGGTACCTGTATTTTTTACCCTGCGTTATTTTTAACGTTTTATTATTCTTCTTTATTGCTTTCTGCACAACTGCCTCCATAAGTTCTTAAATCATTAAGAGCGCCGTTGATCCATTCACTGGAACACGTCCGCAAAGTCTCGTAATCACTGCTTTTCATGGGGGGGCCAAACCGGAGAGCGACTCCTATCTCTTTCTTCCCGAATGCCTGGAAAAAATGCCGTATGAAGGTGTCATCTCCCACCCATGCATCTGCTGGATCATCATATTCGATTGCCACGGGAACTACTATCACCCCGGCCTCCGCTGCCATCTGGAAAATACCGGGTTTCAGGGTTAACAGGCCCGGACCTTCAAAGGATGTACCTTCGGGGTATACCATTATGGATGTACCGCCGGAAAGATGCTCTCTCACCGTTTCACGTGCCCTTTTCCTGCTTTCAGGATTACTCCTGTTTACAAACACGCAGTTGGCTGATGCCGTGGCAAAACCCAGCAAAGGCCATGATCGAAGTTCCTCCTTTGCAAGAAAGGT
>JAGYNX010000470.1 GCA_018399855.1 Spirochaetota bacterium | reverse complement strand
TCTGAATATCCACAACAACTTCACCATTTTCCTCGAGTACTTCTGATGGTAGATAGCCGGTATTGGGGATATATCCCACGAAAATGAATACCCCGTCCACATCCAGCTCTTCTTTTTCGCCTATTTTCCTGTTGTATATGCTTAACGAAGATACCTTTTCCGTGCCATTGATGGACGTCACCATGGTATCATAAACCGGCACGATCTTCTCTTCTGAGAGCACCCTGTCCTGTAAAATCTTCTGTCCCCGAAACTGGTCACGGCGATGCAGCAGGTAGACCTTCGACGCGAAACGGGTGAGGTACAGTGCCTCTTCAAGGGCCGTACTTCCACCCCCCACAACGGCGGTCACCTGGTCTTTAAAAAAAGCCGCGTCACAGGTAGCACAGTATGAAACCCCTTTCCCGGTATACTCGCTTTCCCCCGGCACACCCAGTCGCTTCAGTGAGGCCCCGGTAGCTGATATAACCGTCCTGGTATCAAGCATCCTGCCGTCGGTGGTGGCTATTTCAAAGTAGTCTTTTGTCTTCAGCACCCTGCTCACTTCGGCGCTTTCTATCTCTACACCCAGCCTGCGAGCCTGATTTTCCATATTACTGGCAAGCTGCCAGCCCTCTATGGGATCAACGAATCCGGGATAATTCTCAATCTCGTAGGTCATCATCACCTGTCCACCCGGTGATATTTTCTCAAGCACCTGCACGTCAAGTCCTGCCCGTATGGCATAAATAGCGGCACTCATCCCCGCGGGGCCCGCGCCGATAATGATACAGTCTTTCATGATATGATTTCTCCTCGTTTGATATGTATCCTACAGTATAACTTAAAATACTAAAAACGTCAACAAGGAAAACCCCGGGGGGACAAACATAACAAAAATTGCCAAACTTTTGCTCTTATTAAAGCAGTATTTACCTTGACAGATAATCACTTACCCGTTTTTTTTTCATTACTGCTTATAATTATGCCAAATGAACACAACATTAATGAACATACAAGAGAGTACACAATGAGCGCAGAAAAAGTAACGTACGAAAACGGCAAAATAACCACCCCCGACAATCCCATTCTTCTCTTTATAGAGGGGGACGGCACCGGTCCGGATATATGGAAGGCCACCCGGCTGGTTCTTGATGCCGCGGTTGAGAAAGCCTACGGCGGAAAGAGGAAGATCGAGTGGAAAGAAATTCTTGCCGGAGAAAAGTCATACAACCAGAACGGCAAATGGCTTCCCGAAGAAACCGTTGAAATGATAAAAGAATACAAGGTTGCCATCAAGGGACCCCTTACCACCCCTGTTGGCGGCGGTATCCGCAGCATTAACGTTGCCCTCAGGCATCAGTTAAAACTGTACTCATGCGTGCGGCCCGTACGCTACATGAAGGGAGTGCCAAGCCCCCTGAAAAAACCCGAGCTGGTAGACATGGTAATATTCAGGGAAAACATGGAAGACCTCTACTCGGGCATTGAATGGCAGCAGGGAACCGACGAGGCAAAGAAAGTGAAAGACTTTCTGAACAGCCAGATGGGATGCTCCCTCACCGATGATGCCGGCATCGGGGTAAAACCCATCAGCATTACCAATACAAAAAACATCGTCCGTAAAGCCATTGAATATGCCATCGACAATAACCGTAAAAGCGTTACCCTCATGCACAAGGGAAACATAATGAAATTCACCGAGGGTGCCTTTCGCGACTGGGGCTACCAGCTGGCAAAAGAAGAATTCGCCGACAAAACCATAACCGAAG
>JAGYNX010000047.1 GCA_018399855.1 Spirochaetota bacterium | reverse complement strand
TGATAAGTGATGATATGAGGATTATATTCATTCTTGTAACCGTATATTCAGGTGTTTGGGTCTACTTATACTATCGACATTATTCAGTGGATATCAGCACCCTTGATGATAGTTTTTTTACCCTTATTTCTTTCTCTTCCATCAATGAAGCATCTGTTTCATCAAGTATATCATAGGGAGATTCCCTGGATGTGTCAATAATATCTATCCATTTGCTGCCGTTAAAAGGACGGGGGAGCTGAAATGTCAGTGTATACAGGGAAGCATTGAATACCATGTATATGTCACGGTCAGTCCGTTCGTGGGTAAGCCTGGTGTAGCGTCCATTGAGCTGTAAAGCTATGGAATGACTGTGATCATTCCAATCCGGTTTGCCCGGTTGTATCCCATGCCACTGACAATCGGGGGCGTTAAAACCGGTTGCCGTTTCACCGGTGGCGAAACGTGCCTGTCTCAAAACGGGATGTTGTTTTCGGAAATGTATAAGCATTTTGAGGAAACGAGCAATATCAGAATGAGTGTTAAGGAGTTCCCAGTTCAGCCATGATATTTCGTTGTCCTGACAATAGGCATTATTGTTTCCCTGTTGCGTGCGCCTGAATTCATCTCCTGCAAGAATCATCGGTACACCCTGGGACATGAAGAGCGTGGTCATAAAATTCTTAATCTGCCTGTTTCTCAATGAATGAATGAGGGGGGTGGCATCATTGCCCTCGATACCAAGATTGAAACTCAAATTATTGTTCTCACCATCCCTGTTGTGCTCTCCATTGGCTATATTATGCTTGGTAGTATACGACACAAGGTCGTTCATAGTAAACCCGTCGTGACAGGTAATGAAATTAATACTGTTGAGGGGATTTTTATTTAGACTGCCATACAGATCATAACTTCCGGTTAATCTTGTGGCGAAATTTCTTACTGTACCGGTATCTCTTCTCCAGAAACTGCGAACGTCATCCCGGTACACCCCGTTCCATTCGGCCCACCTGCCCGGGAAGGCACCTACCTGGTATGCTCCTCCCGCGTCCCAGGCCTCAGCGATTATCTTTGTATTCCTGAGTATAGGATCTTCAGATATGCGTTCAAGGAGGGGCGGATTGCTGAGTATATTCCCCTTCTGGTCTCTACCAAGTATGGAAGCGAGATCGAATCGAAAACCATCCACATACATCTCAACCACCCAGTACCTGAGACAGTCCAGGATATAATCACGTACCAGGGGATGATTGCAATTAAGGGTGTTGCCGCATCCAGAGAAGTTGTGATAAAATCTTTTATCGTTCTTGAGAATATAATATATTGAGTTGTCTATACCGCGGAAATTAATAGTCGGACCAAGGTGATCACCTTCAGCGGTATGGTTGAAAACTATATCAAGGATAACTTCGATGCCGGAGTTATGAAACTGTTTCACCATTTCTCTGAACTCAGATACCTGTTCGCCCATTTTCCCGGAATAGGAATATTGTGCTTTTGGTGCGAAAAATGAAATGGTGCTGTAACCCCAGAAATTTTTAAGCTTTTCACCGGTGAGGGGATTGACATTTACATTCTCGAATTCATCAAACTCCTGTACAGGCATAAGTTCAACAGCAGTGATTCCCAGTTCTTTCAGGTAGGGAATCTTTTCAGCAAGCCCCCTGTAGGTTCCGGGTGCCGTAGTTCCTGATGTAGAACTGAAGGTGAACCCCTTGACATGCAGTTCATAAATTATTGTTTCATCCATGGATATGGTAAGGGGACGGGTGGTGCGGTCATTGTCCGTATGCAATCCGGTAACAATGCATTTAGGTGAGTGCTGTACATTGTCAGTTTTGGAAAATGAAAGATCCTCCTTTTCAGAACGGGGGTCATATCCAACAGCCATGGTGAAATCCCAGGTGTGATTGCCGCTTACTGCTTTCGCGTATGGATCAAGAACAAGCTTGTTGGGATTAAACCTGTGCCCGTGTACCGGCTCATACGGGCCATCAATTCTATATCCATATAGCTGACCCTCTTTTATATCAGAGATCCAGATATGCCATATATCACCAGTAAGGTTTATCGCAGGGTCGAGAATATATTCCATGTAGGCGGTATCATCTTCCGAGTTTTCAAATAGAAGCAGTGTAACGCCGGTAGCGTGACGGCTGAGTATTGAGAATTGTGCCCCGTCACTATCCAGCTCCACACCGGGGGGGACGGGAAGACCGGGTTTGGCAACGTGTAATTGAGAGTTTCGCAAAATAAATTATCCTGTGCATGGTACTTATTTTTTTATTGCTATGGTGTCAGCAATTAGATAGTATATATGAGATTTAAATTATTTCAACATAATATTTACGTGGTGATGTAGTGTATTTAACAAATTCTATTTTATATTTACTTCATCTAAATAATTTCTTTATTAAAACTTCATATCTGCGTTATATCAGGGGTTCTAAGGTATAGTATATTAGTTTGTAATCCCGGAGATCCTGTAATGTTGTTTAAAAGACATAAAAGTGTTATCTATGACCTGGTGCTGGAACGTGCCTTCCTGGTAGTAGCATTTGCCAGTGTTATGGTACTGTTTCTAATAATGCTTTTCCTGTTCAAGGAAGGGATACCAGTATTTGAGACAGTTACTGTTGATGATTTTCTTCTGGGAACAGAATGGTATCCCACCAGCGAACCCGCACGCTTCGGTGCCTTTCCCCTGATAATTGCTTCGTTGTTCGTTACAATGATAGCATGCGTGGTGGCAATTCCTCTCAGTCTTTCAATAGCCATATACCTGTCTGAACTTGCACAACCTGTATTAAGGGAGATAATAAAGCCTACTATCGAGATAATTGCCTCTATCCCATCAGTTGTTATCGGTTTTTTCGGAATGGTGGTAGTGGCACCCTTTTTGCAAGACCAGTTCAACCTTGATACTGGTTTGAATGCGTTTAACGCGTCAATTATGCTGGCCTTTATGGCCATACCCACCATAGCCAGTATATCGGAAGATGCCATCTCATCGGTGCCAATGGAATTAAAGGAGGCTTCTTACGCACTGGGAGCAAACAAGTGGCAAACCATTTTTCATATAACACTACCCGCATCACTTTCGGGTATATGGACGGCAATTATTCTTGGTATATCGCGGGTAATCGGGGAAACAATGGTTGTACTCATGGTTGCCGGTGGCGCCACCACCTTACCAACGTCAATATTCGATCCCGTGAGACCATTGACCGCAAATATAGCAGCGGAGATGGCCGAAGCACCATATCAAAGTGATCATTACCATGCGCTGTTTGCAATTGGTATTATACTTTTTGTAATTACTTTCATATTCAATATACTGGCTGATTACCTGTCAAATAAGTACAAGTTCAAGGAAAACTAATCATGATAGTATACTTCAATAGAAGAATACCTGGAGAATGGAATTTATGAAGAATCAGGCCGCGCTGATAGAAAAAACTATATTTGTTATATTGCGATTGCTCTCATTTTCTGTAATAGGTTTTCTGCTTCTGATTCTTGGATATATATTTTATAAGGGAGCTTCTGCAATTTCATGGGATTTCCTTACCCAGATGCCCTCTAATGAGATGCGTTCGGGTGGAATCTTTCCAGCCATCGTTGGTACGTTTTACCTGATGCTTGGTTCTGCAGCAATCTCAATTCCAATTGGTATAATAACAGCCATATACCTTAATGAATATGCGAATAACCCGGGAGTTGTGAAGATAATCCGTCTCGGTATTAATAACCTGGCGGGTGTGCCCTCGGTTGTGTTTGGCTTATTCGGATTAAGCCTTTTCGTAGTATTCATGGATTTTGGATCCTCCATAATTGCGGGTTCCCTGACCCTTGGGGTTTTGAACCTGCCAGTGATAATCAGGTCTACCGAGGAAGCATTAATGACGGTACCCGGTACATTCAGGGAGGCGTCCCTTTCCCTGGGGGCAACCAGGTGGCAGACAATATACAAGATTGTTCTTCCCAGTTCACTTCCCGGAATCTTAACCGGTATTATGCTTTCACTGGGGAGGGCAGCCGGTGAAACAGCTCCCATCATGTTTACGGTAGCTACGTATTATACACCGGGTCTGCCTTCTTCAATATTTCACGAGGTCATGGCCCTGCCATATCATATATATGTTCTGGCAACAGCCGGTACCCATATACAGGAAACCCGGCACATCCAGTATGGGACGGTGATAGTTCTTATTATGCTGGTACTGTTGCTTAATCTTACCGGTGTAATTCTAAGATACAGGTTCCGCAAGCGGCTTAGCTCATAGTACCATATTTTTTAACCGCAGATACACGAAATTGAGTGAAAAGTGAAAGGTGACGTGTGATCAGTTCACTAATCATATGCGTTCATTGTGCCAAGCGGGCGGTTTCATATATTTAGAGCCTTATGATATTATAAGCCCCTCTACTCTGCCGCGAAAGTGGTAAATGGAATGGTAACTGTAAAAGTCGTTCCTTTGCCGATTTCAGATTCAACGGAAACTTCCCATTTTAGTAATTCGGCTGCGTGTTTTACTATAGAAAGTCCGAGTCCCGTTCCGCCGCTGTTTCTTGACCGGCTTTTGTCAACCCTGTAAAACCGTTCGAATATCCTGCTGATGGATTCAGAAGGAATGCCTACTCCGGTATCGCTGATTGAAATACGTACACTATTTTCGGTCTCTTTTGAAGAAATAACTATTTCACCATTCTCAATGTTATAATTCAACGCATTATCAATCAGGTTAAAAAATATTTCTTCACACAGGAATTTAGTAGCTTCTACCTCAGGGAGCGGGGAATCGTATTCCCTGCGGACGTGGATGTTCTTCGCAGACGATTTTGGAGAAAGAATATTTATACAGTTGATAATTACTTCATCCAGTTCAACTTTTTCAAGTTGAAAGTATGGTGTGGTCTCCAGCATGTTCAGTTTCAGCATGTCATTGATAATGTAATTCTGTCTTTCAAGATTGGTAAGGGCATTATGGATAAAATCCCTGCACATGTCATTATCTCCAAGGTTTTCACGTATAGTTTCTAAATAGCCCTTTTGAATGGCGATGGGGGTTTTTAATTCATGTGAAAGGTTGCCCACAAGTTCTGTTTTGAGGGTTTCAATTTTTTTTCGTTCGGTTATATCGTGAAGTACCAGCAGTATGCCTTGAGAAGCTTCGCTATTTACATGAGAGGTTTCTTCGTTGATCGGTGTAATATATACTTCGTAGCTGGAATTGTTAATATCCTCTTCGAAGAAAGTGCCCGACTCATTGTTCAGTATATAGTCAATTTTCGCGTTCAGAGAGCTGTTGCGGATAATGGTGAAATACACACGATTTTCAACGGGCTGCCCCATACCCCAGAGTTTCTTAAAAGCGTCATTTGCTATAATTATTCTTTTATCATTATGAATTACCGCGATCGCATCATGGTTGTTCTCGATGACTGTTTTAAGCTTGTTCTGTTCAATCAGCATGTTATTAATTTCCAGCTGCAAATTATCAGCCAGTTTGTTCAATGCCCGCTGCAGACTGCCGATCTCGTCATCATTATAATCTTTTATTCTTGAAGAGAAATTACCATTTGAAAAATTGTCGGCAAAATCGATTGCTACTGATATGGGACGGGTGATAAACCGGGAAATAAGAATGTTGATAATCAGGGCGATGGCCAACAAAATGGCACCTGTAAGAATAATAGTTCTTTGTGTTTTCGAGACAGACGCATCAATCTCGTAAAGGGGTTTGGCTAAACGAATAATGACATCCTGATGTTTTTCCGCGTAATACAGCATGTGCGTACGTAGTGTATTGCTGTATCGTATGCTGTCACCTTTGCCTTCATCGATTGCTTCCATGATCTCTACCCGGTATCGATGATTATCCATTCGATCAGGCTCTGCGGATGTATCAGCATATACGTCACCATTCATGTTTACCAGTGTGATTCTAAGATTAACGAGGTCAGCAAGATTTTGTACCCTGGTTTCAAAGTTTTTTGAATGGAACTGGCGAACCGTATTATTGGCAGAAATATCACGAATGATAAAATCAATTTTCTCAGCCATCTCACGTTCAAGTATGTCGAGATTGATGTCACGTATAAGATTGCTGAAGTAGATTAAAAAAAATGTAGTGAGGACAAGGATAAGAAAAGAATAGAATATTATAATCCTGGAGCTGATTTTCTTAAACATGGCAGGTAATCCATACGGTTATTCTTTAAATCCATAGCCGATACCGGAAAATGTCTTGATGATATTTTTATAATGTCCCATTTTCTTTCTAAGATTCATTATGTGCACATCTATTGTCCGGTCAATTACATATACATCATCGCCCCTGATACTGTCTATTATGTTATCCCGTGTAAATATTTTTCCCGGGTATTTGAGAAAAAGCTGCAGTATCAGGAATTCTGTTTTTGTCAGATTTATGTCTTTCCCGTCAATCAGCACCTGGTATTTATCGGGATATAACTCAAGTCCATCATAAGCCAGCTTATTATCCTGGTCTGTTCCTGGTTCGGGAACACTTTCTGTTCGTCTCAGTAATGCCTTGACCCTTGATGTTAATTCTTTAATACCAAAAGGTTTTGTTATATAATCGTCACCGCCAAGTTCAAGGCCCAGCACCTTGTCAAATTCTTCACTCTTCGCGGACAGGAATATAATGGGAACCCTGCTGTATTCATCACGGGAGCGAAGATGTTTACAGAAATCATATCCATCCATTCCGTCCATCATAATATCGAGAATGATAAGATCCGGTATTGTTTTTTTAAGACTCTCAAGTGCCTTTTCGGCAGAAGAGAATGAATTAACCTTGTACCCGTTGTTACGGAGATTTACTTCCAGTATGTTCTGTATGTCTTTTTCGTCATCAATAACAAAGATGGTTTTGCTCATGCTGTTATTTACTCCTGGTGCCGGATATCTTCACCTTCAATATAATAGATGGCCCTTTCGGCAAGATTCGTCGCGTGGTCACCAATTCGTTCCAGTGCCTTGGAAACTGATATAAGCCCCAGGGCCTGTGAAATGGTGGACGGATTTTCAGCCATGAATGAGAACAATTCCCTGTAAACCTGCATGTTCAAATCGTCAATCTGCCTATCCAGTTCTATGCAGTCACGGGCAAGGTCTGCGTTCCTTTCAGTAAAAGAACGAAACGCCAGTTTAATCATGTTGATTGCCATTTCTGACATGCGTGGAATATCAACCAGGGGTTTTAAAGGAGAACGGCCATCAAGCCGAATAGTCTCTTTTGCTATACTGGTTGACAGGTCGCCGATCCTTTCAAGGTCGGTATTCGCTTTCAGTATGGCCAGCACCAGGCGCAAATCAGCGGCTGCCGGGTGCTTGGTTACCAGTACCCGTATGCAGTCTTCATCAATGCTGATTTCCAACTGGTCAAGTTTCGTATCTTTTTGTATAACGGATTCAGCCAGTGCGGTATCCACGTTTTTGAGTGATGTTACCGCGTTTTGTATGGATTCAATGGCAAGATCTGCCATTTGAAAGATCTTCTGTGATATGTGTTCAAGTTCCTGTTGAAGATGAGTGGTCATGTAAATTCTCCTTAACCAAATTTACCAGTTATATAATTTTCAGTCATCTCTTTTTCAGGGTTCGTAAATATTGTGTCGGTTTTATTGACTTCGATCAGCTTACCCATGTAGAAAAAAGCGGTATAATCACTTACCCTGGCTGCCTGTTGCATGTTATGCGTAACGATGACAATTGTAAACTGGGTCTTAAGGTTGTGTATCAATTCTTCAATTTTCTGAGTTGAGATTGGATCAAGTGCTGATGCCGGTTCATCCATCAAAATGATGTCGGGCTGTATGGCGATAGTGCGGGCGATGCAGAGACGTTGCTGCTGCCCCCCAGATAAGCCCATGGCAGAATCGTTAAGACGGTCCTTTACCTCGTTCCACAGGGCAGTCTTTTTGAGAGATTCTTCCACGGTCCTTTCGATGCTGTACTTGTCCTTTATGCCGTTTATTCTCAACCCATAGGCGATATTCTCGAATATTGACTTTGGAAATGGATTGGATTTCTGAAATACCATGCCCACCCGACGTCGAAGATTGGTGACATCAAATTTTTGATCATATATGTCTTCATCATCCACATTGATTTTTCCTTCTACACGGGTAAAAGGAATTATGTCATTCATGCGGTTGATACACCGTAAAAAAGTTGATTTACCACAGCCCGATGGTCCTATCAGTGCCATAACACTGTTTGTCTGAACCTTCAGGTTTATGTCAACCAGGGCAGGGGTGTCACCGTAATAGAATGAGAGATCTTCAACAACTATTTTGTCATCCATATGTAACCCGTAATACTTTGTAAGAGTTAATGCCTGTGTTGAACAGGTTACGCAACTTTGTCCGGTTACATAAACTTTTTATGAATTTTACCATTTAAAAGTTAATTTGCGGTAACCAGGCTGCGTATTCCTGATACAGATAGATACTTCATGATAAAAATCAAGATTTAATAAGCATATTGTAAAGATGTTGTAAAGTAATGAATTAATTATGCATTACCTTCTTTTTTCAAACGAATCATGAAATATATTCAGCAGCGATACGGTTTGTTCGGCAATTTTTTGCATATTTCCCAGGATTCCGTAAAAAAGTATACTGAGTCTTGTTTTTGAAGATTCATTCTGTATACGTTCTATCTGGTTTTTGTCAAATTGCTGGATTTTACTTTTTATATTATCCAGGTCATCCTGGAGAGTAGTAGTCTCCATTGCCTGTTCATGGAGTAATATATCAGATATGGAAGTCAGCATGCCGGACAAAATATTTTCAACTTCACTTATTTCGTGAACCTGAACATCAAGCAGTCCCTTATGATGATTGCTTATATGCAAATAAGAACGCATAACAATGTCCCGGTGGCTTTCTGCTATTTCCTGCAGTGCGCTTATTGTTCGAGAATACTCATGGGTTAAATTCAGTTCATCCTTCTGGAGAATCCTGAGAGTCTTAAATATATTAGCAATTATAATATTTGCCCAGAGTTGAATTTTCTTTGTATCCCGCCGTGAATCTTTTAATTGGAGTCGATTTTCAGAAACCAGCGCGTGTATGCATTTATGGATGCTTTTGTTGACTGCACGTAGCAAGATGCTGGTGTGTTCAAAGGTATTCTGAATGGCATATTCACTGTCTGTAACTTTCCTTAGGTTAAAAACATCTATCTCTTCTTTTTCTTTATCCCTTGTTTTGTGAATATGATGATTGTGCCATATTAAATATAAGGATAATCCAAGAATAACAATCACCCCGGGCACTTCGAAATAGTATATGGCAAACGCGAAGATGAGAGATACAGTGAAGGCGCTAAAGGCAGTAAAAAACCATCCGCCGATTACCGCGAATACTCCTGCCACCCGGTAGACCGCGCTCTCGCGGCCCCATGCCTGGTCTGAAAGTGATGTACCCATTGCCACCATAAATGTGACATACGTAGTTGACAGGGGAAGTTTCATGGAAGTGGCAAAAGAGACTACCGCGCTTGCAACCATCAGGTTAACAGAAGCCCGCAACAGGTCAAACTGGGGCTTCTCATCCGCCTGTGTTAACCGGGTATCAACTGATTTAAACCTGTTCGCAATAGCTGAACTGAGTTTTTCGGGTATAAGTATATTTATTCCTTCAAAAACTGATGAGAACATACGAACCGTTGCCCGTGAAAGAGGAGTAGAGCCGAAACGTTCGTATCCTTCATCCTGCCTTCCAAGGCTTACCTCGGTTTCGGTGACTGTCCTGGCTTTTCTTGAAAGCCACAGGGTGATTACCATTATAACACCGGCTATGAGCAGAAGCCAGGTTCTTGTTTTCATGGGTTGCTGGAGAGCTTCCATCATGACAGTAAGGGGGTTTGGCGATGTGTACGCGATAGTATACGCGTTCAAACCGGCAACCGGGACGCCGATAAAGTTTACAAGGTCATTAGACGCGAAAGCCATGGCCAGGGCGAATGTACCCGCGAGTACCACAATCTTAAGGATATTTATCCTGGTTGCCCAGAGTAATAATTGGAAGAATATAAAAGATACGATAAACGTAGACCCGGTGATAATGAGAGTATGTGTTTTAATCCACGCTACATTATCTTCTGTTAAAAACGAAGCACCTTTTGCTCCCTTGACAATAATAAAATATATAATCATGGTGAGGGCTACACCCCCCCATGCCGCTCCATAGCGTTTCAACCTTGCCTGGTAATTGAATGTAAAGATGAGCCTTGAAACAAACTGGGCAAACGCCCCGCATATAAAGGCGATTACTACAGAAAGTAATATACCTGAAATAATAGCAAGGGCCTTGCTTGAATTAATATAATCTCCAAGCTGAGTAATGTTGTCGGCTGTAGTGTGTAGCTTGATGATTGAAACTGCCACAGCAGCACCGAGAAGTTCGAAAACAATTGAAACAGTGGTTGACGTGGGAAGTCCGAATGTATTGAAAAGATCAAGTAGTAAAATGTCTGTCAGCATAACAGCCAGAAATATTATCATAAGCTCAGGCATCATGAACATCTTGGGATGGAAAATACCTTTCCTGGCAACCTCCATCATTCCGCTTGAGAAGGTAACCCCCGCCAGTATTCCCAGGCTGGCAATAATCATGATAACATAACGGGGTGCCACACGTGAACCGATTGATGAATTAAGAAAGTTTACCGCATCATTGCTGACACCAACC
>JAGYNX010000469.1 GCA_018399855.1 Spirochaetota bacterium | reverse complement strand
CCTATTTTTATTTGTCCTTCATGCCTGCCAAGTTTAATTGTTGTCAGCCGTGACCGGGAACCCTTTGCAGCAACGAACACAACGTTATCACCAATATGTATATTGGGTCCATATACATCAATATTCCAGATACCCCATGCAACTGGCATGCTGCTGATTGACGCGAATTTTTTCTTGAAGAAAAGATGATAATACGATTTGGTTCGAATCTTAAAAATGAACCGTTTTACAAAAGAGGATTTAAAATATTCATCCATATCTGCCACATCTCGCTAAGAATAAATTCGATTGATAATCACCTGTGTTAACCCGTCAACATAATTTTTAACTATGGCACATATCAGAATTTTTACTATTTTTGATGTAAAGTATATAAAAACATTGTTGAGTAATATATCCAGGATATATACTATAAAAGTCGTTATTCAACGAGAATTGTTTGTGAGAATATTTATCTTGTGAAAGGCGGAATATATGTGCGATACGATTGTAGCTACCGGCAAAGCCACCATTGATGGTTCTGTTATTTTAGCCAAGAACAGCGACAGGGAGGCAAACGAATCGCAACTACTGAAACATATACTAAGGAAAAGCTATGGAAATGATGACAATCTTAAATGCACGTATATAACAATCCCCCAGGCACAGAAAACTAATGAAGTACTTCTTTCCAAGCCATTCTGGATGTGGGGCTGCGAGATGGGTGCGAACGAACATGGCCTGGCCATTGGTAACGAAGCAGTCTTTACCCGCGAACCATACGAAAAAGAAGGTCTCCTTGGCATGGACCTGATCAGGCTAGCCCTTGAACGTTGTAACAGCTCATATGACGCCCTTGTTCTTATAACCGAACTCATTGAAAGGTACGGACAGGGTGGAAATGCCGGGTTCGAACAGAAGCTGTTTTATCACAATTCATATATTCTTGCTGACAAAAAAGAAGCATGGGTTCTGGAAACCGCGAACAGGCACTGGGCAGCTGTAAAGGTTGATGGAGTACGAAGTATCTCCAACGGCTTAACTATTGGAGAAGAATATCACCGGGCATCAACCGGTATTGAAGATTATGCCCGCAGGAAGGGATACCTGAAGAAGAGAGAAACTTTCAATTTCACAAAAGCTTTTTCTGATACACTGTATACACATTTCAGCAAGTGCAAAGTACGGCAGGCCCGTACAATGGAACTTGGTTCGCGAAGAAGCCAATCTATAGATACAGCCTGTATGATGCAGATTCTTCGTGATCATGGTTCAGACCAGCATTATCCCCCTCCTCATAACACATCAATGGGGAATGTATGCATGCACGCCTCCTTCGGTCCTTTCCGGCCAAGCCAGTCAACAGCGGCCATGATAGCCCATCTCAGGGACACTGTTCCGGTATACTGGTTAACAGGAACATCCGGCACCTGTACCAGTATGTTTAAACCTTTTTATATTACGGGGAAAGAGATTGATTTTTTCCCTGGTAGCGAAACAAGTACTTTTTCTTACCAGTCAGCATGGTGGGAACATGAGCTCCTGCACAGGCAGGCAATAATGAAATACGGTTTTTTTCAGGAGCATATTGCCCCTGAACGCGACCAGATGGAGAAAACCTTCTTAGAAAATGAACGTGATCTAATCTCATCACAGGTGAAAAACAAAAAGGTTAGCCCGGATAAATTATATCATTTCTCCCGTGAATGCGTAGAGCAGGATTTTGAACGCAGAAAACTGTGGACACGACGACTGGCAACCGCTGCCATGGAAAAAAAAGTTC
>JAGYNX010000468.1 GCA_018399855.1 Spirochaetota bacterium | reverse complement strand
ATGGGCGTAGTGGCCTATCTCAATCATGATAACCAGTTGTCAATGAAGGCAACGGTCGCAAAGGATTTTGATAATCGAAATTTCATGATACGCCACCTGGAAGATTCAGGTCAGCTCCTGGTAGGAATGGCGGGCATACTGAAAGAAAGCGGCCCCCAGGGCGCCTTCGACTACCGGCGTGTTGACGATATACGTAAACTGCTTCCATCAAGAGAGCAGGTTACCATAACACCGCAATACAACCCCGCTTCTCACCTGGGTATATCAGACGAGGTGGCGGCGAATATAGACAGTATAGCCGCCGCACAGGGAAAAGATATAGGGGGGACGGGGGACGTGAATACTACCAACGGGGTAGGTGATGGTTCAAACGCCCTCAGGCTGGCCGCCATGCGGCAGAAAAACGCCATGGTAGACAATAATGCCACTTTTAGCGAGTTCTATACTTCACTTATATCCCGAATAGGAACACAGGGTGAAGAGGCAAAAGACAGAATTGAGAACCAGGAAACACTGCTTAAAAATCTTTCCAATCTCCGTGAATCCATATCCGGGGTCAACCTGGATGAAGAGATGGCCAACATGGTGAAATTTCAGCACGGGTATAACGCGTCGGCCCGGGTAATCAAGATGGTAAACGAGATGCTTGAAACAATAGTAAGGCTGGGGGTATAAGACATGCAACGAGTTACAAACCAGATGATAAACAGTACGATGACACATAATCTTAACCGTAACCAGCAGCAGATGGATAAAATACAGGACTCACTGGCAACGGGTAAAAACGTTCGGATGCCCCGTGACAATCCCATATCAACCACCAACCAGATGCTGTACAGAACAAGGCTTACAGAGATCGAACAGTATATATCCAATATAGACGAATCGGGGTCACGGTTAAGCGAGATCGATACGAACCTGCAATCAGCTACACGAATATTTCAGCGATTGCGGGTTCTTGCGGTACAGGGAGCCAATGGAATTTACAGCTCTTTTGAGAGAAAAGAAGCAGCTGCCACGGAGATTAACCAGCTTCTCGAAGAGCTGGTAAACATAGCCAATACCAGGGGGGCAACAGGAAAACCGATATTCGGAGGACATCAGACAGGCACCGAGGATATACCCAATCCCTTCGTGCCGGTGTACCAGACGTTGACTGCCGGTAACCAGGGTGATGCCATGATTGGTGTTCAGTACCGGGGAAACATCGGTGAAGTGAAGCGTGAAGTGTCAACCGGGCAGTACCTCCAGGTTAATGTGCCAGGCAACGAGGTATTCTGGGCCACCAACCAGATAGTCACCTCAAATCGGGATGCCACAAACTATGCCGCCTCTTCCGGTCAGAAAATCAGGATAGATGGTACAGAGATTCCCGTTTCGCCGGGAGATACCATGGACATACTTATTGACAAGATCAATAATGCCGGTCTGAGTGTACGGGCAACCCAGGGAGCCCGAAATAACCTGATACTTGAAACAACAACCCCACACCAGATATGGCTTGAAGACGTGGGGAGTGGGACAGTATTGCAGGACCTCGGGCTTGTGAACACGGATTTTCCGCAGCCACCCAACAACATAGACCCAACTGCCAGTGTTAATGGTATGTCAATATTTGAAATGGCGATTCAACTTCGTGATGACCTGGTACGGGGAGACCAGGAACTAGTTGGCGGACGGGATCTCGGTTTGATCGACATGGCCCTTGATAACGTACTTCGCCATACAGCAGCGGTAGGGGCACGGCAAAACACCAGGGGGCCGGAA
>JAGYNX010000467.1 GCA_018399855.1 Spirochaetota bacterium | reverse complement strand
GGCTCATCGTGGTGCCCCCGGAAGGATCAACATTCAAACCGGAAGATAATATCATTATAGGTAATACCGTATTATACGGAGCAACCGCCGGAGAGCTCTACGTGCGGGGCATGGCGGGTGAGCGGTTCTGCGTGCGAAACAGCGGGGCCCATGCCGTGGTTGAAGGTACGGGTGACCATTGTGCCGAGTACATGACCGGAGGACGCCTGGTGGTGCTTGGCAGGGTTGGACGTAATTTCGCTGCCGGTATGAGCGGCGGGATCGCCTACGTGTTGAACGCCCGGGGTGATTTCCAGTATTACTGCAATACAGGCATGGTGGAGCTTTCACCCCTGCTTGAACATGAAGACCAGGAATACGTCAAGGAGATGCTGAAGCGGCACGTGGAATATACCGGCAGCACGCTGGCTGCCGAAATTTTACAGGACTGGTACCGGCACATGACACGCTTTATCCGGGTTTTGCCGTATGAATATAAGCGGGCCATGCAGGAGATGAAGCTTGAACAGATCGAAGAGGAATTACGGGACATTCGGGAAGAAGAACAGCTGGAGGTAGTGTCAGATGGGTGATCCTAAGGGCTTTTTGAAATTCGGTCGACAGGAGGGGGGTTACCGTCCCATTGAAGAAAGAATTCACGATTACGGTGAAGTGGAAAAGATGTTGCCCGACAGGGAGCGTCGCCTGCAGGCTGCCCGGTGCATGGACTGCGGGGTGCCTTTCTGTCACTGGGGATGCCCCATATCCAATATCATGCCCGAATGGCAGGACAAGATATACAGGGGGGACTGGAAGGCGGCATACGATATTTTGCGTGAGACCAGCAGTTTTCCCGAGTTTACCGGCCGGGTGTGTCCGGCCCCGTGCGAGGCGGCCTGTGTGCTTGCTATTAACGATGAGCCGGTTACCATCAGGCAGAACGAGCTTGCGGTGATCGAAAAGGCTTTTGAGCTTGGCCTGGTGAAGCCGGAGCCGCCTGAAACACGCAGCGGAAAGACGGTGGCGGTGATCGGCAGCGGCCCGGCGGGACTTGCCTGTGCCGACAGGCTGAACAGGTACGGGCACCAGGTAGTTGTGTTTGAGGCGGCCGAGAAAGCGGGGGGATACCTGCGTTTCGGGATCCCCGACTTCAAGCTTGACAAGAGGATCGTGGATCGGCGTATCAACCTGATGGAAGAAGAAGGGGTGCAATTCAGGACGGGGGTAAGGGCCGGTGATGATATATCCGCAAAAAAACTTCTCAAAGAGTTTGATGCCCTGTGTGTTGCTATTGGTTCACGGGAGCCCCGTGACCTTGATATTGAAGGAAGGGACCTTGAGGGAATATACTTCGCCATGGATTTTCTGGCCCAACAGAACCGTATTGTGCAGGGAGACCATATCAGCGACAATGATCTCATCAGTGCCCTCAATAAGAATGTGCTGGTGATAGGCGGGGGAGACACCGGGTCAGACTGCGTGGGTACTGCCAACAGGCAGGGTGCCCGCAGGATAACCCAGCTTGAGCTTTTGCCAAAACCCTCGACGGGCCGCAATGAAGAAGAACCATGGCCGCTGTGGCCCAGGGTGTTAAAAACTTCAAGTTCTCATGAAGAAGGATGCGAACGCATGTGGACGGTTCTTACAAAAAGATTTACCGGGAAAAACGGTAAGGTTTCAGGTGCAGAAGGGGTAAAAGTTGAGTGGAACCGTGAAGATGACGGCAGGATGGTGATGAAAGAGGTACCGGGATCCGAGTTTAAAATTAAGACCGATCTTGTGCTGCTGGCCATGG
>JAGYNX010000466.1 GCA_018399855.1 Spirochaetota bacterium | reverse complement strand
AGATATTGACAATTTTTCTTATAAAGTGATAATTCAACAAAAAAGTCAATATCTTTTTGCCGGGTATTACATTTCACATGATAAAGTAAAAGGACAGGGAGTTGTACCATGAAAACACCTGCTGAATACATAGAAAGCCTTAGAAAATTGAAACTGAATGTTTACATGTTTGGCCGAAAGGTTGAAAACCTGGTGGATGATCCCATAATAAGGCCATCCATGAACGCGGTGGCCGCCACTTATTCTATGGCCATGAAACCTGAATACCAGGACATCATGACGGCCACCTCCCATATAACCGGGAAAAAGATAAACCGCTTCACCCACATACACCAGTCCAACGATGACCTGGTGAAAAAAAGCAAGATGGGACGATTGCTGGGAGCCCGTACAGGTTGCTGCTTTCAGCGATGCGTCGGCATGGACGCACTCAACGCTCTATCCATGACCACCTACGATATCGATCAGAAACACAATACCCAGTACAACAAGCGCTTCTTGAAATACCTGCAGTATGTGCAGGAGAACGACCTGGTCTGTGACGGTGCCATGACCGACCCCAAGGGAGACCGCTCACTTCCCCCGCATAAACAGGAAGATCCTGACATGTTTCTGCGGGTGGTTGAAGAGAAGAAGGACGGTATCGTGGTACGGGGAGCCAAGGCCCACCAGACCGGTGCGGTGAATTCCCACGAGATAATCGTGATGCCCACCATATCCATGCGGGAGGAGGACAGGGACTTCGCGCTGTCATTTGCCCTGCCTTCTGACACGAAAGGTATTACCTATATCATGGGACGCCAGTCTTGCGACACCAGGAAGCTGGAGGACGGGGACATCGACCGGGGTAACGTAGTATTCGGCGGTCACGAGGCCCTGGTAATATTCGATGACGTGTTCGTTCCATGGGAACGGGTATTCATGTACCGGGAACACGAGTTCGCCGGTCAGCTGGTAGAGCAGTTCGCCTCTTATCACCGGCAGAGCTATGCCTGCAAGGTTGGGGTGGGGGACGTGCTTATCGGGGCTGTACAGACAGCCGCCGAGTACAACGGAATACAGAAGGCTTCCCACGTGAAGGACAAGATCATCGAAATGAACCAGATGAACGAGACCCTGTACTGCGGCTGTATCGCCTGTGCCTCCGAGGGGCACCGGGAACTCAGCGGCACCTGGTACGTGGACACCCTGCTTGCCAACGTGCACAAGCAGAACGTCACCCGTTTCCCCTACGAGATAGCACGCCTGGCGCAGGATATCGCGGGCGGGCTCATGGTAACCTGTCCCTCCGAGGAAGACCTGAAGTCGCCCGAGGTTGGCAAATGGGTTGAGAAGTACCTGCGGGGCACCAGCACTGTACCCACCGAACACCGCATACGGATACTCCGCTTAATAGAGAACATCACCCTGGGCACCGCCGCGGTGGGATACCTCACCGAGTCCATGCACGGGGCGGGTTCGCCCCAGGCTCAGCGCATCATGATATCCCGGCTGGTGAACATGAAAGAGAAACAGGACACTGCCAGGAGGCTTGCGGGGATATTCGAAGATAGGGGGTGAATTAAATATCGGGTAATAATACAATTTCAATGTCAATTTTGAGTGAAGAAATATAGAATGACACATTCCTCTTTGTCATGCGAACGTACACCACGAGGTCCCCTGTATCTTGGCTGACTTGTACCCACAAATCGGATAATTTATTTAATACTGCAAACTTTATCCCCCTCCCTCGACGGGAGGGGTTAGGGGAGGGTGTGTTGCACATACTTCTAC
>JAGYNX010000465.1 GCA_018399855.1 Spirochaetota bacterium | reverse complement strand
GATTTTCTACCTTTATCCTGCTAGTATTTTTTCATAATAACTCGTAAAAACCACAGTGTTTAAGGGAGGAATAATGGAAACAAGACTGCGAAAAAACAATTTTGACGACAGGTGGAAGCTACCCCTTCTGCCTGACTATATCATGAGATGGGCTGACATTACACCTAAAAATGATTGTATTGTCTTTGCCGACACCGGCCGGGTGATCAGTTACCGTGAATTTGACAAACTTACCGACCTGTATGCCATGCGATTGAAGAAAATGGGTATAAGAAAGGGGGACATTGTTGTTACCCAGTTTCTGGGTGTACCCGAGTTCTACATGCTGGTCTACGGATGCCTGAAGGCAGGTGCTATCATCTCACCACTTGACGTGAAGGAACAGGCACACGAGGTGATACGGGACCTCGACAAGATCGAGGCAAAGGCCTTTTTCTGCCTGGGGAAGACCCCCATCCGTGATTTTTCAGAAGTGGCCACAGAAGTACAGAAAAACTGTCCTTACGTGAAGCACGTAGTGCAGTGGCCATCCAGCGCCGAAGGGGACACCATAGTAGAGGGTGCAAAAAACTTTAATGACCTTTTTGGAGAGAGTGGGCTGACCGAGATTGAAAAAGATTCGTCTCTAGCCAAAAAGCTCGTTAAGGATTACGAAAAACTTGAGACCCGCGACCCGGCACTTATCATCTTCACCACCGGTACCACTGGTGAACCCAAGCCCGCACTCATGTCACACCTGAGTATTATGACCAACAACGCTGTGTTCTCACGGGGGGTTGGGCTGTACGGCAGCGATTTTCGTTTTCTCAACATTATGCCCACAAGCCACGTGGCAGGCACCGCCCAGGGGCCCATGACCTCATGGTACTGCGGTGGGGCCATAATTACCCTAAGCATGTTCGAACCGGCAAAGTCACTTGAAGCGGTTGAGAAATACAAGGCCACCTTCTACGGCGGGGTTCCCACCATGTTCAGGATGATATGGGCCCTTCCCAATTACAATGACTATGATCTCAGCAACCTGAAATACTCACTCTACGGCGGCAGCGCGGTGGATACCGCCTTCCTGAAAGAGATGGCGAAGATGTCACCCACATTCGGTACCGCGCTGGGGATGACCGAATGCTCCGGGTATTTCACCTGCACCCCCAAGGGTATCTCCGTAGAAGAGATGGCAGGACAGGTGGGACAGTTCTACCCCGAGCTAGCGAAGGTGACCATTCGCGAAAAGATGAACGAAGACGGTACCGCCGGGAAGGAACTACCGGAAAGCGAAGCCGGCGAAATATGCGTGGACGGGGACGTGGTCTTTTTGGGCTATTACAACAACCCGGAAGCTACCACCAAAAGCATCTCCAAAGAGGGAATACTGTACACCGGCGACATGGGATTTTTGAAGAACATGGGCACCTACAAGGCCCTGGTGTTCTCGGGTCGGCGCAAGTTCGTCATCAAGCCCAAGGGCTACCTGGTGTTCCCCGACGAGGTGACCGACTTCCTCACGAAGCACCCGAAAGTGAACCAGGCACAGGTTGTTGGCGCCCCGCATAACATTTTCGTGGACGGGGTATTCGCCTACGTACAGCCAAAACCCGGCGAATCATTGACCGCCGAAGAGATACTGGACTACTGCAAGGGGATTGCCTCCTACAAGCGTCCCATTCACGTTGAGTTCTGGCCCGTTGACCAGCAATTCCCCATGAACAAGACGGGGAAGGTGGATTCCATGGCACTCATAGAAAAAGCGAAGGAGATCACCGAAGAGCTGAGAAAACAGGGCG
>JAGYNX010000464.1 GCA_018399855.1 Spirochaetota bacterium | reverse complement strand
CAGGTCACCGGAAGCCGGTTATTCACGTAAGAAGATCGCACTCATTGAAAAAATGAACCCGAAAAAAGTACACTTCATGCCTGATAAATCCCTCATCACGGGAAGTGATGTAATTGACATACACCCGGAACGGGATATGAGTGACCAGAAGCAACAGGCAGCTGATGAATACTTTACTATAGCCCTTGGTCCCTTTTACAACCTGAAAAGGGCCGAGCAGATTCACCTGCTGCTCAAGAAGGATCTGTCCATGGTGCAGATCGCCAGGAAAAGAAACATGTACATGATATACGCCGGCAGGTTCACCAGTTCAGATTCTGCCATACGCATGAAGATACGGCTGGCCGAAGAACTGGGCATGAACGGCAACGTGGCACAGATGATATATAAAAATGAAAGATTCTACATCTACGGAGACTGAACACATGGAATCCAAACTGACTCCAATGATGAAACAATATCACGAGATCAAAAAGAAGCATCAGAATGATATCCTGTTCTTCAGAATGGGTGATTTCTACGAAATGTTTTTCGAGGACGCCAAGCTTGCATCAAAGGTCCTGGATATTGCATTAACATCCAGGCAGAACGATATTCCCATGTGCGGTTTGCCCTATCACGCGGCCGAAAGCTATATCGCCCGCCTTATCAAGGCAGGCTACCGGGTTGCCATCTGCGAACAGATGGAACAGGTTCCCTCGTCAGGTACGGTGGTGAGACGGGACGTCATTCGTATCATCACCCCCGGTACCGTCATCGAGTCTAACCTGCTGCAGTCTGACGACTTCAACTTTCTCGGCTCTGTTGTTGTGGGGCCTGATTCAATTGGTATGGGATTTGCCGACCTTTCAACCGGGGATTTCTTCATTGCCACAACCAGCAAAACCATGGACATGTTTCGCGGTAATATCTCCCGGTTTAATCCCCGCGAGATACTTTTCAGGGAACACGATGAACTGGATGACACCCCGTACAGCGAATTTCTTCAGCAAAAAGGTATATCCCTCGCCCGTACACATCAATGGTATTACGATACTGATTACCTTTCCGATACCATTAAAGATATCTACGGTACCGCTTCCCTAAAAGGACTGGGCCTTGAAGACCCGGTTGAAATACTGGCCGCGGGTGCCCTTCTCCATTACCTGCAGGATACCCAGCGAAGCGCCCTGGGCCATCTCAAGCACCCAAGAAGGCTTGTAACCAGCGATTACATGGTTCTTGATGACCAGACTATTACCAACCTGGAGATAATTGAAAACCAGCAGGAACGCTCCCGGTCACGTACACTCTTTTCGGTACTGAACTATACCAAAACAGCCATGGGCAGAAGGACACTGGAACACATTCTTCTGCATCCCCTGCTTGACATGAAACGCATACAGGACCGCCTTGACTCTGTACAGTATTTTCATGAATATCATCAGCTTACAGATACCATACAGCAACACCTTTCCGGCATTTATGATATCGAACGTCTTGTTTCACGGTTTTCCCTCAAGAGATTCTTTCCGCGGGATTTTCTTTCACTGGCCCATTCCATACATTCGGCCTCTGACATAGCCCAATTGCTGAAGAAACAGCCGGTATCCATAATGCCTGAACTTCAGCAGGTTGACCACAAGCTGGTTGAACTGGCCCATGATATTGAAAACACCTTGGTTGATGAACCTGCGCTTTCTCCCGAGCAGGGACGGGTTATCCGGGAAGGAGTATCTGATGAACTTGACAGGCTGCATTCACTGAAAGCGGATGCCAAGCAGTGGATACTTGAATACCAGGAAGATGAAAAGAAGA
>JAGYNX010000463.1 GCA_018399855.1 Spirochaetota bacterium | reverse complement strand
GATCTTTAATGGTTGCTTCTTTTGTATTGGGGACAACCGGTGACCACTGGCTTGAGTTTGCAATGATCTGCTCGATCTCTTTAACAGCAACGTCTTTCTTCAGTTTAACGGTGAATGCCTGGCTGTGGCATCTCATGGAACCAATTCGTACGCAAATGCCGTCAATGGGTATGGGATTGTCTTCACGTCCCAATATCTTGTTCGTTTCGGCGTAGCCCTTCCATTCTTCACGTGACTGACCGTTCTCCATGGCCCGGTCAATCCAGGGGATAAGGCTTGCCGCCAGGGGCACGTCAAAGTTGTCCACCGGGAAAGCGGAAGACCGTATGGTGTCGGTAACGTTCTGATCAAGATCAAGAATTGCTTTCGCCGGATCGTCCATCACCGGGGCCGCGTTGTCGCCGATCAGCTTCATCTGTGATACCAGCTCCTGCATGTTCTTGGCACCCGCGCCGGATGCGGCCTGGTAGGTCATGGAGGTGATCCATTCAACCAGCCCTTCTCGAAACAGTCCGCCAAGTGCCATCAACATGAGTGATACAGTGCAGTTTCCGCCGATATAGTTTTTAATGCCGCCTGACAGCCCTTTATCGATCACGTCACGGTTCACCGGGTCAAGCACGATGATGCTGTCTCTCTCCATGCGCAGGGTAGAGGCGGCATCGATCCAGAACCCGTCCCATCCTGATTTTCGAAGATCGCCATACACCTTGCCGGTATAATCACCGCCCTGGCAGGTAACGATCACGTCAAGTGATTTCAGTATATCAAGATCAAACGCGTCCTGAAGGGGAGGCGTATCAATACCCACGTCAGGAGCATCCTGTCCCACCTGCGAAGTGGAAAAGAATAGGGGCTCAAACCCGTTAAAATCGTTTTCTTCCCGCATGCGCTGCATAAGAACCGACCCAACCATGCCGCGCCATCCAATAAAACCTGCTTTAATCATTGTGACCTCTTTTCTCGTAGTATATATTTCCCCTGTGTCGGGATTAATTACTGTTTCGTTGTTTTTTAAAAATCTGTAAAAATCAACACAGAGACACAGAGACGCAGAGTTAAAAGAAAGACGTAGAGAAAAATATATATTCTTCTTCGCGATCTTAGCGTCCTTAGCGACTTAGCGGTGAATCCTCTCACTTAATCGCCGCAATAAATAACAAAAACTCCGTGTCTTTGTGCCTCCGTGGTTGCCGTTCCACTAAACATCGGAAAACCCGGAAAACCCGTCAACGATAATTTACTTGAAGATAAATCCCCGTGCCCTGTACCACAACACGAAGTCAAGGTGGTCCATGGGGATGCCAGTCTCACCTGCAAATGCAGACAGCAGCTTCTCGTACTCCAGGTATCGCCGGGGAGTCAGCGTCTTCGGTTCGTCATTGATGATTTCCAGCCATGCCATGCCCCGCAAAATATGCCGGTCAAGTATGGCCAGTTCATCCCCCAGCCCAACGTTTCTCAGAAAGTGACTTGCCTCTTTATACCCCAGGCCTTTCACCGAATCAACAAGAAACCCCCTTTTTTCGCTGCCGGACGTGAATGCTGAGAGCACACCCCGCACATCCATTGTACCCTTCCTGGTAAAAAGCTCACGGGCACCGGCCAGGTACTTCCCTTTATTGTATCGAAACCGTATGGGATTCAGTGCTTCACCAAGCTCCTGGGCAGACCCTTTCATAAGCATTCCCGAGCAGGATATCTCCTCAACCTTCTCCCAGCATCTCCCCGCGCTTGATTGGGGGGTCAACAGGCAAAAGGCAAGCTCACAGAAAAGCTCCTCTTCGGTGGCACTCTC
>JAGYNX010000462.1 GCA_018399855.1 Spirochaetota bacterium | reverse complement strand
TGCCCCGCTTTGCCGGCTGGCTGCATGAGAACTTTCCCGGTATGCAGCGGCTTACCCTCATACAGATGATCCGGGTGACCGGTGATGTCTTTGATCTTTCTGCTGAGCTTCTTGCCCCTGCTGACTTTATCCGCCTGGTGCAGACGGCCTCACTGCTGGGGCTCTACGGCATTCCGGTTGCCATACTTGAAAATCCCCTGGCAAACGCGGCGGCAAAGCGGCTGGGGGTGCCCTGGATACCGAAGGCCCCCGCCCTGCACCGGGAGGGGCGGGTGGTGGTTATGGCCGACGGTTCTATTACGTTGTCACATTCCACCCGTGAATCGATGGGTGTGTACGCTCCCGGCGCGCTTAAGAAGGTGTTATGCTCTGACCCCTATCGTGAATGGGTTGGGGAAGACGTGTCTACCTGTCCGGGTTGCCGCTATCGTGAGTTCTGCCGGCCCGAGGGGATGGTGCGGCCGTCTGAGTGGTATCGTGACATGGTTGAAGACGTGCCCTACTGTGTGCGGGTGATGTTTGAGATTGACGGACTCGTTTAGGACTTACCGCAAAGGCGCTAAGTACGCGGAGGGGGTGGGGAATAGTTAATAGTTGTTGGTGGATGGTGAATGGTTTGAAGGTAAACGTTTATTCAACGGCAACGGCGATTTTCAGGGCGTTGTTCAATTCCTGTATCTTTTTCGAAGAAAGTGTACCAACAAAATCGGTTAACTTGTTCTTAGGTATGCTGACCAGGTCGTCACAATAAATACAGCTGTCATGTTTCAGCCCTTCGTTTAAACCTACCTGTACCTGTGTGGATATGCCGTGATGTGTGGTATAAACTGGAGCACATATTATTGTTGAGAAACTTGAGTCGATAACAGTCTGTCTGCTGACAATCACAAACACCCTGTATTTACGGGGGTCCTGCTGTGATCCCCGGTGTACCCTGTATAATTCACCGCGTTTCAAGATATGTCCTGGTATTCAAGTATGTCTTCGGCTTCTCTGTTCAGTTCATCTGCATGCCGGTTGATAAGTTCCAGGTCATTGAGTTCACGCTGGTCTTTTTTCCTGGTCTTGATGTACCATAACAGTGCATGTTCAATCATTTCAGAGCGGCTTTTTTTAGGGGTGGACATACTGTCCATTTCCCTGAGCACTTCTTCAGAGAGTGTGATAGATGTCTTTACTTTCATACTACTAATATACTACCTTTTATGTAAATCGTCAATTGAAAAACAGTTTTAGTTAATTGGGGTGGTGGATCGTGAATGGTGATTGGTACCTCAATACTCGGTATTCTCCGGGTCTCTGTGGCTGCTTATAATTAACTATCAGAACGCAATGAGTCTACCATGTATTTATACAGCATGGCACCCGCCATTTCGGGACCAAAACCGGTGGAAAGATTTTCCAGTGACTGCATGAACGCGGCCTTTTGCCGCAGCTGCTCACCGTAGGCGGCCTGCCAGCGGTCATCGTAGGAGGGCAGATCACCGGCAAGTATGGCTTCAGCGGCCAGGCGTCCCGATTCCAGGGCGTAGTAGATACCCTCGCTGGTTACCAGATCAACGTGGCCCGCGGCGTCACCTGTAAGTAGCCAGTTATCGCCGCACGCGGGAATGTTAAAAAATCCGGGTGACACGGGGGCCGGGAGAAGGGCGGAGTAGGTATGGAGGATCTGGTATTTCGGGTAATGCTGTTGTAAGAATGTATCCAGCAATGCCCGTATCTCTGTTCCGGTTTTTTCACCTTTGCGTACTACTATGCCTGCGTTTACGTGTGTTTTGTGGGGGATCAACCATACATAG
>JAGYNX010000461.1 GCA_018399855.1 Spirochaetota bacterium | reverse complement strand
TGCAAAAACAATATCTTTTTTAGTATCATAAAAACGGAGGAATATCATGATTTTATTACTGCAGGAAAACAACAATCCCGACATTCAGAAATCAATCGACATACTGGAGAACAGTGGTCACAGAACCTATTCAATGCAGACAAGTAACGGCAACATACGCACTGTTCTTGATATCAGTGAAGTAGATTTTAAAAAATATAACATTCAATCAGGATATTCCTTCTTTAAAACTGATATCCCCTACGTGCTAACCAGTAAAACCATCAAGGACACGGGCACGGTTATCCATCTTTCCAATGATGTGTCAATCGGTGGCGATACAATTAATATCATTGCCGGCCCATGTTCTATAGAATCCGAGATACAATTAACTGAAACCGCCCGCTTTGTAAAAAAAGCGGGCGCTTCCGTGTTAAGGGGAGGAGCATTCAAGCCGCGCACATCTCCCTATGCCTTTCAGGGTATGGGCATCGAAGGACTTAAATTGCTAAGGAAGGCTGGCGACCAGTTCAACATGCCTGTTATCACGGAGGTGCTTGACACGGATGATCTTCCAGTCGTATCTGAATATTCGGATATTGTTCAAATAGGAGCGCGAAACTGTCAGAATTTCTCACTTCTTAAAAAAGCGGGAAAGATCAAAAGACCTGTACTTCTAAAGAGGGGAATGATGGTAACCATACAGGAATTCCTTATGTCCGCCGAATACATACTTTCTGAGGGGAACATGAATGTAATACTGTGTGAAAGGGGTATACGCACCTTTGAGACTGAGACAAGAAACACCCTTGATATTTCAGCTGTACCTCTTCTGAAACAGAAGACACATCTTCCTGTTATCGTTGATCCTTCTCACGCGGCAGGAAACTGGAAACTGATACAGCCCTTATCAATGGCTGCCCTGGCTGCGGGTGCTGACGGCCTGATGATCGAATGCCATCACGATCCCTCTGCGGCCATGAGCGATGGTGGACAATCATTACGACCTGATAAGTTTAACCAGCTGATGCAGCGCCTTGCCCCCATGTCTCTGGTAATTGACAAGAAAATCGGGTAAGTGCATTTACGCCCAGGCAAGGTTGACAGGGGGGCCCGCGGATACATCAAGTATACCATCTGATTCATACAGATCTCCATCCATGGTATAGGTGAAAGAGAGGGACATCTCAAGATGCACCTCCCGGGCAAGCCCGTCAAAATTCATGGCATGGTTCATGGGCACACCCCGCTTCAACCTGTAGATCTGCCGAACGGCAGCAGAGGGTTTCATGCCGTTGGCGATGATATGAAAGTATCCCTCCATTCTGTTTGCCTCAGGCAATGGAGAGAATCCCATTCCCACGTCTTCAACAGTTCCCGCCAAAATGCCAAGGAAATGAGTATATGGCAGTGTATTGCCGTCGATGGTCACGGCCCCGTCCACCCCCTTGAGAAGACGTTGTTGTTTTCTCAAGCCCAGGGCCTCGGCTACAGCCATGTAGATCAAATGAAATATTTTCGTATATGTTTTTCCGTTGTCATATAGTTCTTTCAGAAAATCAGAAGTAATGCCGTTACCGAAAAGGAAGCAGTATAAATCATTTATCCTGATGGTATCCCTCCGGTGAAGCTCCAGGGATTGTCCATTTTGCAATTTCTTCACAGCCCTTTTAAGTATATCATACCCGTTGCCTTTCAGGCGAATACTCCTGGATATGTTATTCATGGTTCCACCCCTGAGGATCAACATGGGGGGGACATTCTCTTCACCGTACACATGAATGAACCGTGACAGCACATGATGTATAGTTCCATCTCCGCCGGAGGTCGCGAAA
>JAGYNX010000460.1 GCA_018399855.1 Spirochaetota bacterium | reverse complement strand
TCAAGCTTTACAGAGTTAGCCCCTGTCTCTTTCATTATTCTGCCGCAATTTCGCATGGTATCTTCCACTGACACATGGTAACTCATGAAGGGTAGATCAGCCACGATAAACATGTCCGGCGCCCCGCGGCGTACGATACCGGCATGATATATCATCTGATCCAGTGTTACCGGCAGCGTGGTATCATATCCTGCCACCACGTTACCCAGTGAATCCCCAACCAGTATAACATCTATGCCTGATTCAGCCACCATGCGGGCAAAAGCATAATCATAACACGTAACCATGGCGATGGGGTTCTTTTCCTGTTTCGCTTTGGCAAAGTCCTTGATATTCTTTATGTCAGCCATTTTCCAATACCTCCCTGTAATACTCGTTTGTTACGGGATCTCTCAAATCAGCGTCCACTTCAACCAACTGCCTTAAAACGAAGGGACGATTTCTTATTTCCCCGTGGGGAACAGTAAGCCGATTATCCCGTATCTCCATTTCACCGTACAGCAATATATCACAATCAATAGTTCTTGGTCCCAGTGGAATATCACGGGTCCGCCCAAGTTCTTCTTCAATTGCTAACAGCATATCAAGAAGATGATGCGGTGACAAGTCCGTTTCTATCTTAATTACCATGTTGAGAAAATCAGGCTGTGCTGTATACCCAACCGGTTTCGTCTCTTCAATTTTACTTTCAGAAAGCATAACCGTCTCGGGAAGATCCCGTATGCGTTTCTTCGCTTCCGAGATAAAATGCTCCCTGTCACCAAGATTTGATCCCAGGCCAATATACACGGTTGCCATTCTTACAATTTATCCCGGTAGTCCTGTCCTGAAAGTTCGGTGATAACACACATTTCCTTGATTCGTGAAAGAATACGTCCCCCTGCCACTTCGGGGAGCGAGCGCCTCGGATCTACGTTTGATGTAAAAATCGTGAATTTCTCCGCCTCGTAGCGGGCATCTACAAGATTATACAGAGTTTCCTGCTCCCAGGCCGAATCACGCTGCACGCCAAAATCATCCACAACCAGCACATCCGCAATTTCAAGTTCCTGTTCTATTTCCCTGGCCGAACCGTAGGTGGCCGACCCTTCAGCGAAAGTGGCACGAAGCCTGTTAAAGAAGGTTCTTGAGATCTTGATAAACCTGCCCTCAATTGCATGGCGAATAATGAGTTCGGTCAGAACAATTGACGAGAGCAATGTCTTCCCCGTACCCGGGTTTCCCCACAAGAAAAGCCCTTTTCGTACATCTGGAAATTTTCGCACAATATCATACGCCATATTCTTTGCCTTTGATGAAAGATTGTTGTTGGACTCAAAGGAATCAAAGAACTTCCACTGGTACTTTTTATCTATTCCAGACCTGTAATAGATGGATTTTATCTTTTCGATCTTCATGCGGATATCACGGCAGGGACAATCCATTATTTTATCATCCTTCACAATAAACCATGGATCTTCACCCCCGCATTCGCACTGTGAAAGCACACATTTAGGACAGGGGGCAAGTGGTTCTTCTCCAAGATCGATATAATGAGGATTACGTACGATGCCGCTGAAATCACAAAAAGAGCAGTAAGCCATAATAATTTAACCTGTTATTGACATGTTTTCTTTAATCTACTTCGAAGCTCATTTCTGTCAATCAAATATCCTCACCACAGAGATGATATGTTTTGTGGTTGTAAGGCTATGCTGGTATGTTACTTTCGATTTGACGAAATCGGAAGGCCGGTAGCACAGGTTGTTACGTACCGTGGTGCGTAGACACCGTCACAGAGATTAACAACTCCGGCTACCGAACCCCCTCGTGTAG
>JAGYNX010000046.1 GCA_018399855.1 Spirochaetota bacterium | reverse complement strand
CTATCCCTAAACGGCTCAATCGAATCCGCCCGGGTGGGATGAACACGGACTGAATACTACCCTCGCCGAGTAGGGTGATGATATGTGGATCTCAGCTGATGGATGATATATCCCGAATGGCCTTGAGGATGTGCTCGGATATCTCTGCCACGGTGGCATCGGTAAGACTTGATATTTCAATTATGCCGGTGCAGCTTCGTGATAACATGAGGTTCAGGCCCCCATCATCACCGTGGCGCCTGAAGTCTGTTCGTATACCGATCACCGGTATACCACGGGCAACGGCATACCCCATCTCCCAGGCGGTACCGGAATCAGCGTCAGTGCCGTCAAGAACAGCGATGAGTACCGACGCCCGCCGAATCCCCTCAATACATTTTTCATAAATATCAGCGGGATCTGACAATCCGTCGCACTCATCCTGGGGCAGAAAGACTCCCTGTGCCCCGTTTTGGAGATGTGATGCCAGCTCACTGTTGAAATTTCGTTCGGCAGTAGAAAAGAGGGGCCCTGCCACGTAAATCCAGGTTTTGTTGTTCATGTGAAGTATGCTCCATGTAGGGTCATTTCATTTCAGAAAACGGTATAATTGTACAATTATACATGCTTCCCGTGGTTTTATTATATGGTAATCTCAGTTCGTGTGTAAAGGTCTTATTCCAGGTTTCTTTGCCGCGTCCATGATTGCGGGCGGCAACCCGTACCTTCCTGCTTCCATGTTCCAGTTCCAGTATCCATGATTCAATTCCGCTTATAATGTCTTTTCGTATAGCGGCTACCTCGAGAAAAAGGGTATCTCTATACCTGAATGGACGGTTCACCTTTCTATTAAAATAGACTGGCAGATGGGAATGGCCTGATATCCATATGTCCACGTGATATTCTTTCAGCACCTCCGCGAATCGATCTGAACCGGCAATACGCATGGTGGGAAACGCGGAACTGAGAAGGCCGCTCTGCTTGAGACAGGCATGGGTAACGGTAATGATGATCTTGTCCTGGTTGTTGATCACCAGGGATCTCCACCATTGAAATGCATCATCAGAAATTTCCTGCATGGGGGTTCGTTTCTCGTCCGACATTAATATGAAGAGTATGTTGCCATACTTTGATGCGTAATGCAGGGGCTTTCCGATATTCTTTATGAAGGCTTCAAGGTGGCGTGCCTCGTGATTACCGGCAATCTCCAGCCAGCAGGGGGTGTTCAGTTTTTTCCTGGTTTCAAGAAATGCCCGGTAATAGACAGCCGCGTCTTTCTTGGCATACACGATATCACCGGGAACAAGGCCGATGTCCACCCGGGTATAGGCGGCGGCCATGTCGTCTACCGCAGCCTGGTAATATTTCAGTTCATCCAGGTTTTCCGGCTGCAGGTCGGAGTGACACCAGATCCGGGTAAGGTTGCCTTGCGCCCCGTTAGCCGCATCCTTTTTATCAGCGCCCCCACAGGACAACAGTAGAACTGAGATCATGAAAAGGGCAAGTCCACGTGTTTTCCATCCTGCCGCTGCTAAAAAACATATGCCAAGGAAGAGGGATACAAGGGGGGCGATCCATATACTCATGAAATCATGAACACGGGCGTTTCCGGGATCATCTGGATGATACAGCACCGCAACCGTGTCACCCTTATCGTAAGGAGGGGGGTTGGCGGCATGGGTGGACTGAAATGTTATGGTGGTGCCCTCATGCGTGGTGAATTTAATTACCGGCGCGTAAAGAACCCCACCTGAGCTTTCGATGTCGGCCGGGATATCCACAAGGGCGATAACCTTACCGGAAGTTGAATGGGCATCTTCAATAAATCTTCCCGTTGATATGTAAAAATATACCGACGCTGCTATAAGCAATATTCCGGCTGCAATAAGAATAAAGGGAATTCTTTTCTGTGACAGTTTCATTATTTTTTTCCCGGATCGGGGAATTGTGGTTTTTCGTTATTCAGGAAGGCGGTAATTCCATGGTAGCATTCACCCGAAGTGATAAGGCTGGTTGCCTCGTCCGTTTCTACCTGCAGGGCGTGGCCCTGGGGCAGGTCGGCTGCCTTCCTGATTACGCTGAGGGCGTGCCGCACCGCAAGGGGGCCATTTTCGGCGATTTGCTCTGCCAGCTTCATGGCCTCTTCAAGTGCCTTGCCCGGCTCGCTTATCCTGTTTGCCATGCCCATGGAAGCGGCTTCACGGGCATCTATTTCCCTGGCGGTGAGTATGAGATCTGCTGCCCTGCTGGCCCCGATCAGCCTGCTCAGTGCTACCCCCCCGCCCCAGTCGGGCATTAGTCCCAGCCGGGTTTCCGAAAAACAGAATACGGCTGCGGGGTCAATTACCCGCAGGTCACACCGTGCGGCAAGTTCGGCACCTCCCCCGTAGGCACTGCCGTTAATGGCCGCGATAACCGGAACCGGCAGAAAAACGAAATTATCCACCGCGGTTCTTATCCTGCCAATGAGGGCTTCAACTGGTCTTCGCTGGTGGTTTTGTACCGCCTCAACCAGCCGGGAAACCTGTGGATTTTCCGGGTTCACGTCAAACCCGGCGCTGAAGGCGTTGCCGGAGCCGGTGACGATCACCACCCGTGGAGAGTTTTTCTTTAATTTCGCGGTGACATTCTCAAAGGCGTCCCACATTTTTTCATCGAAGGCATTTTTTTTATGGGGACGGTTCAGGGTAACAACCGCTATATGCCCCCTGTATTCAATTTCTATCGAATGATTTTCCATGGTTATATTATCCAGGTTTATGAAATGAACTTGTTATCAAAGGTTTCTCTGTATGCGAATTCTTTCAATTCTTTTCGTGGAGGCCCCTGTTTGGTGGTGACGGCCGGCTCTCCAAGGGGCAGTATCACCACCGGTGTGTACCCCTCCGGTACTTTCAGAAGTTCAGCACATTTATTTTGGTCAAATAAACCTACTATCACCGTGCCAAGACCCATCTGGTGGGCTTTTAGACAGAAATTCTGTGTTGCCAGACCAAGATCAAACATGTACCAGTTGGAAAGGGGGGTTGCTTCTTTACCTTCTTTACAGCCGGCAACACCTTTTTTCGCGCACGCAACTATCAAAACACTGGCAGCAAGGGAGCATTTGCGTGCAGGGTTGGTTTCCGAATAGGTTTCCACCAGTTTTTCCTTGAGGGAGGGGTCACGTACAATGACGAATTCCCATACCTGTGTATTGGCCCACGAAGGGGCCCAGCGGGCTGCTTCAAGCAGCTCACGGATATCTTCATCGGTTACTTTCTTTTCTGTGAATTTTCTGATGGTTCTTCTTGTAAGAATAGCTTCGTTCAGTTCCATTATAAATCTCCTTTACCAATATAATAACAGGTACAGGGTAATCCATTATACAGGATATGCAATAAAAATTTACTCGATTATCAATCGCAGGGGTGATATAAGTGACAATAAATCCGGCTTTTCGGGAGTGATACATGGCTGAACGAGTAGCTACTATTAAACTTGCATCATGGATTGGGATAACAGGTAACGCGCTGCTTGCCCTGCTGAAAATAATCGCGGGGCTTATTTCGGGAAGCCTCGCGGTTGTGGCTGATGGTATTGACAGTGCTACCGATGTTCTCGGGTCGGTTGTTACCCTCTTTACCGCTGTTATAATCAACCAGCCTCCTGACCCGAAGCATCCTTTCGGTCACAGCAGGGCCGAGACGCTGGCTACCGCCATACTTGCCTTTATTATCTTTTTTGCCGGTGCACAGCTTATGATGACTACTGTAGGAAGTTTTATTAAAGGTGAGACCGTCACTATACCTTCAATGTTGGGAGTGTATGTAATTATTATATCAATAGTGGGGAAAATGCTGCTTGCCATCTCGCAGTATTATTTGGGGAAAAAGGCGTCAAGCCCGATGATCATTGCAAACGCGAAGAACATGCAGAATGACATACTTATCTCCACGGGTGTTCTTGCAGGACTCGGGTTTACCATCTATTTCAAGCTTCCCATTCTTGACCCGGTAATCGCCACCATCATAAGTATTCTGATAATGAAAACAGCGGTGCAGGTGTACATGGATACCAACAGGGAGCTGATGGGGGGAGGAATAAGCGCTGAAATTTATAATCATATAAACAATGTTGTGCGGGAGACAAAGGGAGCGGAAAATCCCCACCGCATGCGGGTTCGTAAAATGGGAGAATACTATTTCATAGATCTTGACATAGAAGTCGAAGAGCACCTGAGTGTGAAAGAAGCCCATGAAATAGCGGTTACCTTAGAAGACGGTATCAGGCAGCGCATTCCCAACGTCTACGATATCATGGTACATATAGAGCCTGAAGGTAACCTTGAAGAGATGGAAAAGTTCGGGCTTTGCCCAGATGATGTGGATAAGCTATAAAGGGGAATAGCGAATTACATGCGAAAACCCACGGCAGCGCTCATTTCGAGGCTTCTTTCCTCGAAATTGTATGTTGTATCTATACCAACGGCAGGTATGGCGATCTTTTTCAGGTAGAGCCTGAATCCCCCACCCGGACCGTAAAAGTACGTGACGGGGCTTTCTGTTCTGCTGTACATGCCGTTTTCCCAGTATCCCTGCGCGGTGATGGTTCCCCATGAAAGGTAGAGCCATGGAATTTCGTACGCGATAAACCCTCCCGCATAGGTATCTGCAGGTATCTGCTCGGGAGGCAGCGCCCTGAAACCGGGTTTTCCCCCTATTCGTTCTTCAAAGGCATCGGGCATGTCGCCGGTGCCCGCGTGTCCGTAGAATTTGACAAGATGATCTGAAAATCCTCCGAAAGAATAAACCAGGCGGGACTCTACGCTGTCATATTCAGCGCCGGTTGATCCCAGTGGTATACCATGGGTATAATCGGTTCTCAGGTATAAACCATGAAGAAATGTTCCGGTATGACGCATGGTATCAATCCGCAGGGATAATCCCTGTCCCAGTGCCCTGGCGTCTCGTATGTCATCTTTTGTAGTATCAACACGATTATACACATCCGTGTTATTATAATTGCCGGTTACGGACAATGTAAGCATATTAAAAAACTTGTACCCCAGGGAATACCCTGCCTTTTGCAGGCGGGCATCATACTGTTCATATACCTCTCCTTTAGCATCGGCGTTCTCGTAGCGGTAATCGCTTATCTCTGAAAATATACTGCCGGTATAATTTGACGAACCGATGTGTGGGGCGATAATGCCGAGATTCGTTTTCCATCCGTAAGTGGAGTAAATGCCGCCAACGAACAATTTCTTGTTGAGGCCAAGCATGTTCATGTCCATCAGAAAAAAACCCGCCATGCTGCTATTGCTGTTTGAGGCGGCAAAGGGCATAGGTATTAATGTCCACTTTTCCAGGGCGTGGATATGAATGACGGCGCTATTCTCGGAAATAACAGTGTCAATTGTCACCTCACTGAAAAGACCTGACTTCATCATGCTGTTTTTACATGCCACGGGGTTAAACTCTGAAAGCCTGTCTCCTGGCTGTATCCCGCAGAGATGTTTAATGAGTGAGTCTTTGCTTCGTTTTAAACCGGTTACCTCAATGCGTGTTATAATTGGGTCAACTGGTATGGTTGATTGTATGGAGGTTTCAACTGGTGTATTTTTGCCCGGTTCGGTTTCAGCGTATAGCTGATGGGGCAGAAATAATCCAGCACACATGATGCTCACCGCAATAAAGAAGAATGTTGATAATAGTATTGTGTAAATAATTCGCATGGTTTTGGCAAATCTCCTTCCTGTCAGTATAGCGAACTATTCATTTTAATTCCGAAAACTCCCGCAATTTTTGCTGTCAATCCCTTAATATCTTCGGCGATGTGATAAAAGGACGGCACAAGAACCAGCGTGATGATGGTGGCGAATATCAGCCCATAGCCGAAGGCAAGTGCCAGGGGAGCAACATGATAGTTTTTCTCTCCAATCCCGTAAATACTTGGCATGAGACCCAGTACAGTGGTGCCCGTGGTAAGGATGACAGGGCGAAGCCTCAGCATTGATCCCTTCACAACCGCGTCAACCATGTTCTTCCCCTGTTCTCTTTGAATGTTTATAAATTCAACCAGTGTGACGGTGTTGCTGACGATGACGCCTGAAAGGCTGAACAGGGCAAGTGCGGTCATAAAGCTCATGGGTTCTCCATGGGCGAAAAGAGCGAATATCACTCCCACGAGTGAGAAGGGAATGGCACTCATCACTACGAAGGGGATGAGCATTGAACCGAAGAAAGCAGCCAGTACGATATATATTACAAGCAGGGCTACCTGGAAAAGGCTTCCAAGCTCAGCCATGCTCTCGCTGGTTTCTTCATGTTCTCCGCCGTAGGATACATTATACCCGGGGTACTTCGATTCGATGTCAGCGAATTTCTGCTGCAGGTTGTTATTGATCTTTACCGAGGTGGTCTTCTCCGTATCAACGTTTGCCTGCACCTGTATAACGCGCTTGTAATCCAGGCGGTTGATCTGCGCATATCCGGGTGACTTGTTCACATGGGTGACAGCCCCAAGGGGGATAAGACCTCCCCTGTTATTGGAGATCTTCACCTCGTTCAGGCTTTTCATGCGTTTTCTTGCCCTGTCGGTAAACCGTACCCTGATGCCGATCTCCTCTTCGCCTTCCCGGATACTTGATGCTTCAACTCCTTCGAAAGATGCGTGTATGGCCTGGGCTATGTCTCTCACAGAAACCCCCGTCCTTCCGGCGGTCAGTTCATTGACACGGTAACGGTATTCTGTCTTCCCCCTTTCGAAATCAGTTGCAATATCATAGACCCCCTCAAGAGTTTTCAGGTGATCAGTATAGTGACTGGCGATCTCAAGCATGGTGTCAAAGTCTTCTCCCCTGATCTCCACGTTTACCGGCTTGCCTACGGGAGGACCCGACTCGTCAACCTCAACCTTGATGTCAAGCTCTGTTGATAGTTTTCCTTTTTCCCTGGATTGGTCTATCTTCTGTCGCAGTTCGCCAGCTATATCGGCTGCAACTCGCTCCCTGTCCCTTTCAGGGGTAAGATACAGAAAGAGGGTGGACTTGTGTGTTCCATCACCGGGCTTGGGATCCAGGCCGAAGGGCACCTCGGTTCCCACCCTTGCGTGCAATGCTTCCAGCTCTTCTTCCGGTAATTCAAGTATGGATTTTTCAATGACCTTCATCTGTTGCAGGTTGTACTCCAGGTTTCTGCTGTTGGGAAGATACGTCTTTATTTCGATTTTCTCTGATCCGCCACCAGGTGAAAAAACGAACCCTATCACCGGGATAAGTGCCACTGATATGACCAGTAATACAAGGAGAATGGAAATGGTAATATAGCGATGTCTGAGTGCAATTCGCAGAAATGACATGTAGCCTAGCTGAACCCTGCTGAAAAAACCGGAGGCAAGTTCATCGTCCTGCTCATCCTTTCCACTTTTATTATCTCGATGGGTAGTATCTGAATGAAACATATTCAGGTATGATGGAAGAAAGAACAGGGCAACAAACCAGGACGCGGCAAGTGAGATCATCACTACCAGCGGTATGAATTTTATGAACTTACCCATGATACCGGTGAGTATGAGCAGCGGCATAAATGCTGCTGAAATACACAGGAAGGTGACAGTAACAGGCCATACTACCTCGTTCACCCCCTTGAGTATGGCTTCACGGCGCGGCAGCCCCTTTTCCAGGTAACGGTGGGTATTTTCGGACACAACGATTCCGAAATCAACGATCATACCCAGCACCATGATCATACCGAAGAGGCTTATAACATTTATGGTCACGTCCAGTGCCTGCATTCCGATAAAGGCGATGAGAAAAACCAGTGGAATGGACGCGGTCATCAGGGTGGACATTCTCCACCCGAGAAATATGAAGAGTACCAGTGCCAGAAGTGCAAAGCCGGTAGCGGCATTGGTGAGCACGGAGTTTATATTGTTTCTGGTGTACTCACTGGTATCATTATACATGTCTATGATCACTGACTCGTCATGACCGTTATTGAAGCCGGTTATTCCCGCCTTCAATTTGTCTGCAAGGTCAATTTCGTCGGCGCTCCTCTTCTTCCATATCTTGTAAATGACAGCCTGCTGTCCCTGGTAGCGCTCGTAAATATCGGGTTCCTCGAACGTGTCAGTAACATGGGCCACGTCCTTAATCCTGGCTGCGAAACCAACATCATTTGCCATTATAACGGTATTGCCCACTTCGTTCACATTTCGGTATTGTCCCTTTGTTCTTAAAACATACTCGTTTCTGCCTATGCGCAACGATCCACCAGGGAGGTCTATGTTCCTGTTTGCAAGCACACCGATAACATTGTTCATGCCTATCCTGTATTTTTCCAGGGCATCGGGGTTTACTTCTACCAGGTATTCACGATCGTAAAAGCCCAGGTCTTCCACTTCGGCTACGCCATCGAATTCATAAATGAAATCCTCCAGATGGTCAGCAACTTTCCTCACCCTGGAATAGGGGACAGTCTCATCTTTCCCGTGTATGGCACAGTATAGTACCTCGGTCTTGTCGATGGTAATTTCTTCTACCAGTGGAGTTTCTACATTTTCTGGAAGGTCTTCAACCAGGTCAACCGCGTCCTTGATATTCTGCACCACCTGTTCCTTGTCAGGCGCGTGCTCGTCAATATAGACGGCGATAACGGATACGTTCTCGATGTTGTAAGAACGTACCTTGTCCAGCCCGTCCACTTCTTTCAATTTTTTCTCGATGGGGATGGTCACCAGGTTCTCAAGCTCGTCAGGGGCACCGCCGGGATAAATGGTTTGGATGCTTACCATATCAAAGCTGACTTCCGGGTATGCTTCTCGGTTAAGGCTGAATATGGCGGATATACCGATAACGGCGATAAGCGCCACTGTCAGATTGATGAGGAGTTTTTTCTCAATTAGATACTTGATTATTGTGATCATGTGTAATGTCTCCCGGGGTGATCATTATTAGTTTCATAGGTTCAATTTCTGTAAAAAAACCATGTGAACATATGGTAAAGCGATATTTCAAGAAGTAACCATACTACCGGCTGCACCATGGTTCCACCACTTTTTTATAACTGACGCCCCCTATCTCCCCCGGCGATAGGGGGACAAAAAATACAAATAAATGAAATTTTCAGGTGGAGAAATTTAAATCACTTAAAATATGGCGTACAGCCCCAGCTGTATCAGAATCAGCAGGGTGGCCCAGATACGCAGGTCACGCCAGTTGCTGTTGTCGGGAGCTCCCTGGAATATGAAATGGCGTGGTAATATCCATGCCATCACCAGTATACCGCCGAAAATGACTGCGGCACCGATCTTTGCCGTCCACAGCGGTAGTGAATGTATGAAATCAATCATTGCTAAGCACCTCCGGTACAGTTTTTGAGTAGGTAAGGTTTACCAGCTCCTGTTCGGTTTTTGGGGTGGTGAAACTGCTGATTATAACGAGGGATGTAACCGATATAATGAAACTCCAGAAGGCGATATACAGCATATTGATGTTCCAGCCCCCTGCCGCCTGGGCGGCTGTTGTAAAGCCAAGGCTTGTGAGCAGGGATGGCAGTCCCATTATAAGGGAGGAGGTAACGCCGATTACCAGGCTGTAGAGTCCCGCTTTTGGAGTCATCTTTTTGCTGAGTATGCCAAGCAGAATGAGTGCAAGCATGGGCCCCTGGAACAATGACAGGGTGAACTGTACGAACACGTAAATCCCCTCGAATTTCGCTGTCAGCGGCGCGCAGAATATACCGATGATGAGCACCATGAAAGTGAATATCTTGCCAAGTTTCAGGTCGCGAAGCTCATGTGCCCCCTTGCCGGCCAGCACCCCGATGATGTCACGGGTTATCATTACCGACGCGGAATTCATGGTTGAGTCGATTGAAGACTGCAGGGCGGCGATAAAGGCCACGAACATGAGGCCGGAAAGCCCAACCGGCAGTACGTTCTTGATGACCCAGGGAAGGGCCTGGTCCTGGTTGTCAAGTCCGCCCTGCACCATGGTGAGGGCAAGGAGTCCCGGTAGCACGATGAGGAAGGGGACGAAGGTCTTGGCTATTGCGGCAAGCATCATGGAAGCCCGCCCGTCCCACTCACTGCGTGCCCCCAGTGTTCGCTGGAGAATCGCCTGGTTGGTACACCAGTAGGCTGGTGAGAGCACCATTCCCAGCCCCAGGATGACCCCGGGCCAGGGGAAGAACTCGTGGTCTGCTGGCAGAAATGCCTTCAGGTGTGAAGGGTGTTCTGCCTGTATGGTGGCGATGAAATGGTCAAGTCCACCTGCTTCACTTATGCCAAGTACTGCCACCGCGATGGCACCGGTAAACATGATGACAAGCTGTATGGAGTCGGTGATGGCCACCGCCCCCAGGCCCCCTGAGATGGTATAAAAACCCACAACAGCCGCGGTTACCAGTATACTGAAATACACGGGCCATCCCAGGTACGTTTGCAGCATAAGGGCGGTAGCCCAGAGAAATACACCCACGATGATGATGGAAAACAGGGTGAGAATCACGGCTGATATTACCCGTACCGCGTCGCTGTAGCGTTTGCCCAGGTATTCGGGAATGGAAAAGACCCCCGCACGCCAGTAAAATGGAATAAAGATGAATGCCGATAAGATCATGGCGGGGATGGCGCCGATCCATTCGAAGTTTGCCTGTGCGATGCCGATACGGTAGGCACCGCCGGCAGCACCCACGTAATCGTTAGACCCGATATTGGTGCCGATAATGGACATGCCGATGATCCACCAGGGGAGTGAGCGCCCTGCCAGGAAGTAATCACTTGATGTTTTGATCCGTTTACTGAAGAAATAGCCGAAAACAGTTATCCCTGCCATGTAGGCGATAATAAGAC
>JAGYNX010000459.1 GCA_018399855.1 Spirochaetota bacterium | reverse complement strand
GTAATGCAGAAATAATAGTTGACAAATTTTAAGAGTGAGTGTTCACTCATATATAATAGTTTTTTTCTTGTCAAATGTGTACTATGATAAATATATATTCTACGTTACATGGTACTCGGGGTTGTGACTTAACCTGCAGACAGGATGCATGAGAGAAAACAGTGAAAAGAGGGTAGATAGTGTTAAAGGAAAAGCGGTATAAAGAAACATTTGAAAAGATATCACAGGAAAAAAGAGACAAGATAATTCAGATCGCCGTTAATGAATTCGCGGGCAAGGGATTCAGGGGAGCGAATATAAATGTCATCGCGAAGAAGGCGGGAATCAGCATAGGGTCAATGTATAATTATTTTGCCACCAAGGAAGATCTCTTTCTCACCTGCATGGATGAAGGGTATAAGCTTCTTGAAGAAGCCATCGGCGCGGTAAGCCTTGACAACAAGGACCTGTTTGGAAAACTTGAGGAACTGGTTCGGGCGGCACAGAAGTTTTCCAGGAAGTATCCCGAGATACACCAGTTGTACCTGGATGCTACCACGGAAGGACTTTCTGATCTTTCGAAGCAGGTTTCACGGAAGATCGAAAATATTTCGGCGGAATTCTATCGTGCTGAAATTCAACACGCCAAAGAGCAGGGCCTGGTTCGGGAAGATGTTGATATCAGGGTGGCGACTTTTTGCATTGACAATATAATTTTGTTGACGCAGTTTTCCAATACATCAGAATACTTCAAGGAACGTCTGAAAATATTTGTTGGTGAAGACGCCCTTGAAGATGATGAACGTATGGTGAAGGGTATCATGCAGTTTTTTCGTGGAGCCCTGTCAACCTGATACGGTTCATCTCTTTCATTCTGATATACTGGAAACGTGAATGAAAAAGAAAAACAATGATATAACCGCGTTGCGCCGCACTCAGCTTACAAAGGCTACCTACCGCGTGGTTAGTAGAAAAGGATATTACAACTTTACTATTCGGGATATTGCCAATGAGGCCGGACTTTCAACCGGCCTGGTGCACTATTATTTCAAGGACAAGGACGAGCTGCTGCTTACTCTTCTCAAAGAGATGAATAGCAACCTGAGAAACTTTCTCACGAAAGAGCTTGAATACAAGGATGACCCGGCTGATAAACTGCTGACATTTATTGACCAGGCTTTTTCCCTGGTTGAAAGAGAAAAAGACTATTTCTATGTCATTATTGATTTCTGGACACAGGTTAACCATAATCCCCGCATCAGCAAGGCAAACGCCCGGTTGTACCAGAGTTACCGGGATGAATGCGCCGCAATGTTGACAGAAGGGGTAAAGAAGGGCATATTCGTGGACATGGATATCCACTATACTGCTACAATGATAATCTCAATAGTTCAGGGTCTCATTATTCAGTTCATACTGGACAAAGAAGCCTTCAACTACCAGGTCTATACCATGAAGGTAAAAGAACAGGTTCTTGCCATGGTGAAAAAATAGTGATACAATTCTTCCAGGGGATCATATGAATATAGCAAATTCAATAACGGATTTAATCGGAAATACACCGTTGGTTCGGCTTAACCGGGTCACCGAGGGATGCGGGGGAATTGTTCTGGGTAAGCTGGAATATTTCAATCCCTGTAGTTCGGTGAAAGACCGTATCGGGCTTGCCATGATTGAGGCAGCCGAAAAAGACGGGTTGATGGACCCTGGCACGGTGGTGGTAGAACCTACCAGCGGCAATACCGGCATTGCACTGGCTTTCGTATGCGCGGTGAAGGGGTACAGGCTTGTGGTTACCATGCCCGCAAGTGTCAGCGAAGAACGGCGTCAACTTGTTAAAG
>JAGYNX010000458.1 GCA_018399855.1 Spirochaetota bacterium | reverse complement strand
CTGGGGGTCTCCGCTTACGTCATCTGAGGTCTCCTCTTTGAAAAAGAAGCGTTCGGGCGAAAAAAGGCTGGTGCTTTCGTATATGTCAATCGGTGAGGCGGAAGATTACCGCTATTACTGGAAGGACAGCTGGAAAAAGTCGCCTCCCCCGTTCCTTGAAAGAGAGAACCTGCGGTGGAGGGGGAATTACAAGGTGCGCTACTGGATGGACCAGTGGCAACGGGTCATCTGTGGATCAGAAGGTGGGGATGGATTTGAGTCCAGTTACCTGGGACGCGTCATGAATGCGGGATTTGACGGGGTGTACCTTGATATACTTGACGCTGCATTTTATTTCGAACAAAAAAATCCGCGGTGAGCCTGTGTGTTAACGTTAACACAAAATTTGCATATGAATGATTAGCCATAAGCACACATAAATAAAAAAATGTAAATAATATGTTTACATCATCTCTAACCTGAGCTATATTAAAATTGGTAATGATCAGGACAAAAACCGGTCATTACGGAAAAATTCAAGATCAGGTCAGGTGGCGTATATGGAAAAACAAAAGAAAACCCGCAGTTTAACCGTCATACTTTCACTTATTGTCATTGTAACCATAATTATCGTGTTTTCGGTGTTCGTGGTGGTTGTAAGATCAACGGTTGTTGATCTTACCGAGAAGTCGTATACCAACCAGTTGTTAAATTTCAACAAGACAATAGAAGATCAGCTGGTGCGTTTCTACCAGACACAGGTGGATAACGCTAACTTCCTGGCAAAGAATGACATCATAAAACGGGCCATGATTACCGGTCAGCACGATCTTGCCAAACCCATATTAAAGGGATTTTTTGACGAGAAGGGAATTTACGAAGAGGTTTTTATTTCAACCTTCGAGTCAAATTCACTCATAGTTGCGTCAGGTTCGGGACGGGCAACCGGGGTACGCTGGGGTGAGATACCCGTATACAGGGAAAATGCACGAAAGGCCATGCAGGGTGAGCCGCATGTGGGTGACGTGGGTAAATCACCCGCATCAGGGTTGATTGTCATACTTGTCACCGTACCCATTAAAGTGGGTAATGATTACGTGGGGATCCTTGGTCTTCCCGTTGAAGTAGGCAAATTTTCAAAACAGCTGGTTGAGGGGATTACCATTGGAAAAACCGGCTATCCGTATATAACCGATAAAAGCGGTTTAACCTTTGCTCATCCTGATGAAAAAAATATCTTCAAGCTTAATCTTAAGGATTATGAATGGGGACGGCAGATGCTTGATTCGCCCAGCGGTTCGGTGATCCACTATATGTGGGAAGACCGTGAAAAGCTGCAAACCTTCGTAAAGAATGAAAAGTTCGGTTTTATAAGTGCCGCCACCATGTACGTGGACGATTACATGGGCGAAATAAGTGCCATGGACATGTACCTTTTTCCCCTGGCAGCCTTTCTGATACTGGGCGCGGCTGGTGTGATATTCGTATTCATGCGCAGGCGGCTGAGTCCCCTGAAAGACTGTGAAATGGTAATGGCGTCAATGGCAGACGGTGACCTGTCGAAACGTTACACCGGGGAGATATCAAACGACGAGATCGGTACAATCGCGTCAGCGTTAAACAATACCCTTGATCAGTTCGAACGGCTGATTTCCGAGGTGGTGGTGATGGCGCAAAACCTCGGGCAGGCGGTGCAGGAGATATCAAGCGGCAACGAGAACCTCTCACAGCGTACATCCGAGCAGGCGTCATCCCTTGAGGAAATCGCCTCTACAATTGAAGAAACTACCGCCACCATAAAACAGAACGCGGAAACAGCCACCGAGGCCAATAAAATAGCAG
>JAGYNX010000457.1 GCA_018399855.1 Spirochaetota bacterium | reverse complement strand
TTTATTATGTATGCCGAGGGTTTCATTCGCCGCAGAAATTCCATGTTCACCAGGTGATGTGAATGATCTGTCAGGGGCATGTGGACGGAAACGAAGTCTGATATCTCCGCCAGTCGGTAGAGGTCATAGCGTTCCATGTCGTCTTCGTATTGCATCCCTTCACGGCGAAGGGCCACCACGTTCATGCCAAAGGCAGCGGCAAGCCGGCCCACTTCCTTTCCGATGTCACCGTATCCCATGATGCCCAGCACCCTGTCTTTCAGATCAAAGGTGGGCCACGATCCTATGGTAAAAACCGGCGAGCTGCTCCACGTGCCGTCATGGGCGGCACGGTTATATTCCACCAGGTGTCCCGCCAGGGCCAGCATGGTGCACATGGTATGCTGGGCTACCGAGGTGGTTGAATAGCCCGGCACGTTGGTGACCGCCACCCCCTGTTTCTTCGCCTTTTCAAGGTCTATGTTGTTCACCCCCGTGGCGGCCACGGAGATGCACTTCACGCCGGGACACTGTGCCAGCACGTCGCTGTCACATACCACCTTGTTGGTGATGACCACGTCGGCGTTACCGATACGCCCGGCTACTTCTTCGGCCGGGGTAATGTCAAAAGTTTCAAGCTCTCCAAGACGGGCAATTTCAGAAAAATCTATGTCGCCGTAATCAACGGTTGCGGCGTCAAGAAATACTATTTTCATATCATCTCCCCCTGCTGCCGGCGGTATACCTGAACACGGCCCCCGGGTAAGGCGGATTGAAGGCATCTTCTGATGCCGTGATAAACACGGTAGAGCTGGTGTCCCCGAAGTTAATGTTGGTTACGTAGGTCATCGGCACCTCTATGCTGGCAATAAGCGCACCTTCCTGGTCGGTTATCAGCACCTTTCCCGTGCCGTACACGCATACGTATATTCTGCCATCTTCGTCCGCCTTCAGGCCGTCTGGCCCCGTGTAATCATCGGCAAGAGGGGCAGATCCTATTACCGATTCAAGTTTCAAAAATTCCCGGTAATTGCCAGGCAGCCCATTGTCAGCCACGGTAAAGCGTGACACCTTCTTTGCAAGATGCTCATTTACCAGGAGGGCATCCCCGTTATCCGCCAGGGCAATCCCGTTGGGATAATGCAGGCCGTCGGCCACCCTGATGATCTCACCATCAGTTCTCATGTAATATATGCTTCCTTCGGGTTTGGCTTTCACGTCGAATTTTCCAGAGCACGTAAAGTATATGCCGCCTTTTTCGTCCTTTGCCATGTCGTTGGGGCCGTTGAATGGATTTCCGCTTGCATCTTTATCAATTGTCTCAAGTGCCCTTCCCCTGGTGTCAATCTTCACCAGGCTGCCCGAATCATAGCAGGTCACCAGCATGGTGCCCTCATCCAGATCCATCAGGGCGGAGGGGCCGCATCCGCGTTGGGTCCACAGCGGGGTGTTCTTTTTTCCGTTCCATCGCATCACCCGGTGCTTTGAATACTCGGTATAATACAGGGCGCTGTTCATCCAGAGGGGACCCTCGGGGTAGAAACTGGAATCGTTCACCACCCTGTCAAGGCTGAAGCGGGGCACCTGCTGCTGCAGGCCCATGACAAGCACTATAACCGCCAGTCCTGCCAGAACCATAAATCCGGCCATTGCCTTGATATTCTTCATGGTGCATATCCTCCAGTAAGATTTTTCTTCACCCGGTGAGGTATGTCATACATCTTAGTTGCCACCGCCCGTGAAAATCAATTGAATTTTTTACAATTGGGCTTAACGGGTTCACACAGAGGCACAGGGAGGGAACAGTGACGGGTAACGGGTGACGGGGTTTAGCATGAACTTTTC
>JAGYNX010000456.1 GCA_018399855.1 Spirochaetota bacterium | reverse complement strand
GATGAAAGAAAAGGGATTGATCAATTGCGCCTGCCAGGCGTGTTCTTCCCAGATGGGAGTTCTCGATGAAATTAAGGAACAGGGGCTGCCCCTGTGCAGTGACATGAAAGGTCATCCTTCACTTGCCAGGTACATGGAAGACGGGTACAGGGTGATAACTTTTTGATTGGTACTTGTGATCTGCTTACTGCCAGCACACTGTGGTAAGGGTGCTTCGCCATTGTTTTTTTGTTAATAAACGGTCCTCTCCTGTCAGTTCCCTGTAGAGCATGTTCACCTCGGCTATGGTATTCAGGGTGCCCACTATCTTGTGCATCTTGTGATATTTATCGAGAGCTCCTTCATGGTCCAGGTGATAATGGGCCGCGCAGGCATAACGGTCAAGGGCGCTGACAATATCATCACGGTGTTCCTGGCGAAATTTGGGGGAAACGCTTTTCCAGGCGATCCTTATCCCGTTTACTGCGTCAAAATCGATACCCTGCGGGAAGGCACCGTTAAATACCCTGGCACCCCACAGCCCTGTCTTCCGCTGCAGTTCAAGTATGCCGGGAATCACTTTTTCCGGGTAAGGAATGGGTTCTCCAATGTGGTCATATATCCACCAGAAATGTGCCGCACCCCCCAGGTCAACTGTTGTTGGTTCCTGGAGGACGGGATCAAGGATACCGTTTTTCCAGAAACCTGTTCGTGGATCGACCCTTCGAGTGAAGGCAGTCAATACCATCTCGTCCCAGTTATCCGGAAGATCGATTCCCCCTGGTGCGTCGATAACTGCCGCAGCGGCACCCGCCTCGTGGGAGCCGGTCCACACCTCGTCCCACGAGAAGCTGTCAAGCCAGGTATCAACCTGTTCAGGAGTAGAGAATATATCCTCTGCCCAGGTGTGAGGATATTTCGGGCTTGAGCCCAGCAGTTTCAGCGCCGCTGTGGCAAAGGCGGTAGCATGTGTCGAACTTTCCCCGGAGAGGTTACCCCTGTCAAACCTGCCAGTTTGCGGGTCCTGGTAGGATCGGATCAGATTTGCCCAATCAGCACGCCCAGCTTTGGTTGTCCTTTCTTTCAGTTCATCCAGTATCCAGAACACGTACACCATGTCACATGCGCCATAAAGATCAGTGGAACCTCCAGGTGTAATGGAAAAATGACCACGGATATCCTCCGGGTTATATTTAAAGTTGGGATCATGAAAGCTTTTTATATACTCGTCAAGTTCTGAGTAGAATACATCAAGTGTATGTGTTTCTGACGGATTGCACTGGTCCAGCACATAGGGGCCGCTGTAGAGGTAATATTTTGCAGCAGCATAGAATCCGGCAGTAATAACAACAATAATTGCAGTGAGAATGTATAATTTTTTCTTCATGATGTTTTCCTGATTTTATGGTTGCACAATTATAAGAATGATGAAGCGTGCATGCAATCAATTTATAAATAAACTAAGAAAAGGCTATCATGGTTAGCCATGAATATAGTCTTGAATGTGTATGATAAAGGGTGTATTCTTTTTTGTCCGGCGATCGGTGATCTTGCCATACCGCAGCGTGGACTTGTTCTATTGTGGGGACTTGCGGTTCTTCTGCTTTTTATCAGCCTGGTTGAGCTTGTATTCAATCTCCAGGCGGGCAGCCATAACGAGGGGAAAAAGGAGTAAAGTATGTCTATTATGATGAAAATCGTTACAGGTGTTGCAGTGGTAGCGGCCATGCTCATTATCATTATACTGGTAATGGCCGTTATACATGACAGGGAAATTTCGGCTAAGGTTGAAACCCTTGAGTCCATTGATGAAGACAAAAAAAGGAGCAGGGTGGATTTTTCCAGGCTAA
>JAGYNX010000455.1 GCA_018399855.1 Spirochaetota bacterium | reverse complement strand
TTAACGAATCTACCGGTGAATATGTAAATTTAACAAACTGGTTTACAGTAATAGCCGTAATATATGAAAAACATACTATCGCAACTGTATTGGCGAGGTGATATTTAATATTTTGCATGTAATAACTTCACCCGTGCATGTATACATTGAATATATTCTCTTCTTATGATTGCTAATCTGTAATAAAGTTACATGTTGCGCACATGGTGGTTACGAAAAATAGTTACTTAGATATATATTGTCAATAACTATTTGCTGAGCATGAAAATCAGGCTGCATATAAATCAACCGATCGTATTGTTGAAAGAGGTATCCTGATCTCTTTCTTATTGCTATCAGTCATAATAATTGAATTTTTAACAAGTTTTCTGCTTTTGTCCAGCTCTATTCGATTGCCATCAGAAAGGAACACTATAATATCCAGCCCCTTAATATCGATATACTTTTCCAGTAATACCTTGAAATCATTTTTCTTCGCTTTCTTTTTCATATAGTCCTCCGTTTTATGTCTCATTAAAAATATCGGCATATTTTTTATTCTGTTTAATATAATTTTTTGGCTCACACGTCACTTCTCACTTTTCACTTAACTTTTTATATTACCATATTTCATGTAATACCTTTCAGCAAGTTATTGACTTATTAAAAGCGGTATATTAATATTGCATTTATATCGATAACAACTTAAAGGAACACGTAATGCCATGAACAGGTTACATCGGATATTCTTCATTTTTGCTATAATAACATTTTCCATTACTTTTTTTCAATCGGCATATGTAAACGCATCTGATTCAAGATTCCCCGGAACATGGCATTACGCGGTGGGCAAGCGTGGTGATACCTTTCATGACGGGATGAACAGAAACTTCAAAAATATTGATAATCTAAATGAACTGCACCTGCTTCATTCTGAAAGGGAGGGCTTTCTCTGGATTAAAACTTCTTTTGATTTACCCTCACGCCTGGAAAACAAGCTATGCGCCATCTTGATTGGTAGAATTATCGTAGCTGACGAGACATACCTGAATGGTACCCTGATTGGAAAGACCGGAAAGTATCCGCCGGGCTTTTTCAGTGAGTGGAATAAAACAAGGAGCTACCAGGTTCCTTCAGATATTTTACACAATGACAGTAAAAATACGCTGCTCATTAAATTGTACGTGAATCATGAAGGATCAATAACTGGTAACATGATGCTGGACGAATCAGGTATCGTTCACCGTGAATACGTATCACAGGATTTTTTTAACTCCCGTATAAACGCCCTCATATCATTTCTTATGTTCATGGTTGCGTGCTATCATATATTGATTTACATATTAAGAACCAGGGACAGGGAAAACCTGTATTACGCATTACTTTGTTTTATTTTTTCATTTTACCTGACAAACTTTTACATAACACGCATGCCTGGATTCGACTATACCGGATTCTCTTATCTTGTCTTTCAGAAACTGATAATAATATCCATGTTTCCAATCGGCTATTTTCTCGCGAGATTTTTACAGATTTATCTGGACAGGGAAAGTGATGGTATCATGAAACATGTATTGCGGGGAGCAACTCTTCTTCCTGTAATTGTTATTATATTCTTACCTGATTATGCCACTTTCATGAAGGTACGATTTATCTTAACACTGTTTTTACTTGTACACGCGGGGTATGTAATATACATAACTATACAGGCGGCAATACAAAAACAGGTGGAAGCGAAAGTAATCTTCATTGGCAGTATTCCACTCTATTTCTGCATATTATTCGATATAATAGTTCATAACATTTTACAACTTAACGACTACATATACCTTGCCGGCCTGGGATTTCCTACATT
>JAGYNX010000454.1 GCA_018399855.1 Spirochaetota bacterium | reverse complement strand
GACATTAATGATGGTAGTGTAACACAAGACTCAGATACCGCAATTGGGATGACCTTAACAGTTGGTAATTTTATTCTTGACTGGAATCTGGATACAGCGCTTTTTGATATGGGACCAGATTTTATTAGTGGAAATGGTGTTCCATGGTCAACTGATTTTTCTGCTACCTACGTATTTGATATTGAGAGTTTGTAATAGCCAGTAATGAACAAGACCAGAAGATGTATGTCAACGATAACCAGGATTCCCATTGTTCAAAATGGGATCCTGGTTATTTGTGCACTGGCAATAGTGTTACCTGTGATGGGATGTGGTTACTCCGGTCCAATGGTCCGTGATGCAGTAGTAGTACCAGGTAATGGTGTACTGGTATCAACAGTTGTTGACGGGAAGAGCCATGTAGTAAAATATATTGATGGAAAGGTGGAGCAGGCACGGGGTCTTGGTGTATTACATGAAAAAACGATCAGCATAATACGTCCCCTGGATGGAAATACCATTGCGCTTGTAACCGAAGATGATGGTATTTATGTGTATTTCGGGGATACAGGTGATTACATGCATATGCCGGTAAAAAAAGGCTTTTTGGCGAGCGAGAGTATTCGGGATGTCTACTATACGAAATATGATGATTCAAGGGTGTTGTACGTAGTATACGCCGCTGCTGTTGGCGCCGGTTTTACTGAATGCCGCACAACTGACGGGTTCCGTACAGTTAAATGCAAAACGTTTACAAAGATGAATTCAGAATTAAAATCTGATTTCGTACACCAGGTTGAGAAAGATACCAGGGATAACCTGTGGGTACGGTATGCCGCACATCGGCTTTCCGGCGTGTCTCGTATAAGCAATGACGGCAGATGGGATCATTTTACGAAGTATAATTCAGAAGTTGGTGATAATTCCGTGTCCCTGTTGAAAACCGAAAAACACGGTGAAGGGCTTGAAGGTGATTATGTCTGGTTTGTATCAAAAGCTGGTATTTCATCACTTCAGTATGTTCAGGAAGAAAATGAAGATGGCAAAGTTACATACCGGGAAAAGTGGAAATTGTATGGTGAAAAACAGACAGTTGTGAACAAGCTTGTACGGGCAATCGGAGTACAATCCTGGTTTACCGACGCGATTACCGATGTGTCCGATATCGTGATTACGTCAAATTCAGTAGTATTTATTGGGCAACAGGCATTGTTCAGGTTTGACGGGAATGATATCAACAGGTTTATTCCGGAAGATGCGGGAGGTCTTGATGATATACGGATACATAAAGTTATTCGAAGAGGAGATCACTTTGTCGTGTTGATGGCCGCGCACCATGACCCGGCAAAAACGATACGTTCTGTTATGATATTCAAATCTCCTGATAGAACATGGCATCGGCTTAAGTACTGGGATTTCGCGAAAACATATCCTGATAAGATGTCTTTTTTGCCCGTTGGTAAGGGGAAAGACATTGTGATCATGATGTATAAAAACACAAATCCTGTTTTTGCAGAACTAAATTATGAAAAAATCACTCTGGTGCCGGTAGAAGTGAATTTGAATCCTATTGTTGAAAATGACAGGTAATTTATCCGTTCCTTCCCCTGTTCGATATTTCCATTTTATTGTTTTATAAATCCTGCTTCCTGTTGTATAGGCATTAATTTCCTTGACGAATAGTACTCAATGCGACATATATAAAATTGCCATTATAAAAGGTGTACTATTGAATAACGCCGCACCATCCATGAGTGTGGCGTCCGTGTGGTAATTGATACTCAATGGAGACACATTGTGAGCAGAACAGTGATTGCCGGTTTCGGCTCGGCCGGGTACGCGGCACTTGTTACTA
>JAGYNX010000453.1 GCA_018399855.1 Spirochaetota bacterium | reverse complement strand
ATATATATAGTATTTCTACTATAGTCAGGGCTTCCTGCGGTAATAAATTTGTTTTCACACTCCTTAACATTTCAGATGCGAATTGACTGGATACAAATTTCCTGTATGAATCTTTTTTATAAAATAGAGTTAACAGTACATCCTGTATTCTGTCATATTTTTGATAGATAGATGGGTTCTGTGAATTGACAATATAATCAATTATCCTGTTACCATCAAGATAATTGATACCATAACGGGTTCCTGTTAGATTTTTAGCCTGGTCAAGAATATAAAGGTCAACTCCTTCAAGAATATCAATCATTCGGCGTACATCCGATTGATATAACTGCATGTAGAATGATATTTTCAGGTGAATGTCGTTATATATGGAATCAGTGATTATATCATGATCATCTTCAAAATCAACAGTATCAATCCTGACACCTTTGTCCTCATCAGTTCTGACAAGATATGAAGGGGGAATAAATGTGATACCGGTATTCCCGTTTTCAGGATTTATGCTGATTATGCTATAGAAAGGATTAACATCTTCAGTATCATTAATATTACCCGCTACCAGGATATTTATGAGCTTATTCTTTTGTACCAGCACCTCAATAGCATTCCTGGTACGTATCCGGTAAAAATACACACCCGTTATAATCAATATAATGACAAGTACCGCGATAATACCGATAAACACGTTTCTTTTCAACGTAAATACAACTCCTTTTGCTTAATATACGTCCTGACACTCTCCGGGACAAGGTATCGTATAGTTTTATTCTCGCTTATTCTTTTTCTGATATCAGATGAACTTATTTCAATAACCGGGTTATTTCCACACATTATTCTATTTATAAACCTGTTAAACTTGCTGTCAAGTTTATCACCGGGACGTTTCATTATGATAAATTTTACCAGGTGAAACAGTTCTTCGTAGTCTTTCCAGGTTTCAATATCATTAAACGCGTCATAACCGAGTATGAAAAAATATTCATTACCCGGATTTTCCTGTATTAGCTGTCTTGCAGTATAGATTGAATACGAGGGTGTTTCTCTATCCAGTTCTATCGATAAAACATTAAAGACGGTATTACCATCAATAGCCAACCTTATCATTTCCATCCTGTCTTTTGCGGATATTCCATTTCCCAGTTGCTTGTGAACAGGATACTTGGCGGGAATGAACAAAATTTGGTGCAGGTCAAACTCTTCACAAATATATTGCGCATTTATGAGGTGTCCCATGTGGATGGGATTGAATGTGCCTCCAAATATACCTATTTTCAATCTACTGCCCTGTCCATTTGATTGGATATTATGGCTATAAGAATGTTGATTCAATTACTGTTTACCATATATAATAGTCAAGTATAATTCTCACAAAGATTCATGCGCGACAACATCCTCAATCAGGTCGGTTGAAACATTGTTTTGGTCGATAAACCTGTTAAATTTACCTTCATCATACGTGTATATTGCCTTGAGAATTTGTTTCTGTATATTATGTGATGACGTTTTATAAATCTCATTGAAGAAATGTATATTTCGCTTTTCCATATCTTTAGAAATAAGCCATATTATTGTTCTTTTTATATATTCCGAACCTTCACGTTTAAAACGTTCTTCAAGAAAGCGATTGTCTACTATGCCGTATGCTGAAAGTGAATAATAACCCGCAAGCCTGTCCAGTTCGCTTTCACTTGAAAGTAAACTCATCACATACCTGTATTCTGCCACCGGCCTTACTATGAAGATCGACAGGTATGACTGTTGCAGTACAAGTTGCTGCAACATCACGTGACCAAGCAAACGTCCACCGAAAAGCCCTACAAGCATAGCTGATAACAAAAT
>JAGYNX010000452.1 GCA_018399855.1 Spirochaetota bacterium | reverse complement strand
CGCCTTTCCCGAAGGCAATGCGGGCAACATATGGATAGAGTTGAAAACCACCGATGAAAACATTGTTCTCAGTGTGATTGATGACGGGAAAGGCCTGCCCGATAACTTTGATCCTGCCGTATCCGGTGGTTCAGGCTTGCAGCTTGTGGAAATGCTGGCCAAACAACTGGCCGGGATGTTCGCGTTTCAACCGGGTGATACTACCACCTTCACCGTAACCATTCCAATAGAAGAGAAGTAAAAGGTTGCACATGATTGTCCCACTCCCCCTTATTTTTTTCTTTTCATTCACATATAGTACGATATACTACCTTCAAATATATATATTATAAAGGGAAACTTCATGACAGCACGATCTGAAGGCAGCACAATTCTTCTTGTAGAAAGCGACACAGGCGAAGCTAAGTCACGAAAAACTAAACTTGAAAATTTCGGATATGACGTCATTATCGCCCACTCCGGTGAAGAGGCCGTTGAAGCCGTTAGCAGCAGGCATGATATTGATCTCATTCTTATGGACATCAATACAGGCAGTTATATTGACCGCTCACAGGGCATACTAAAAGGCAACGATGTGCCTGTTCTTTTCCTTGTTGCAGGTTCTGAGACTGGTGTGTTCGAAAAGACTGGGGAAATCCCATCTTACGGGTATATTGTCAAAGATTCGGGCATGAGTGTTTTTGATGCCGGCATCAAGTCCGCACTCAGACTGTTTACAACCCTGAAAGAAGAGAACCTGGAGAAAGAAGCGCTGCGGGAAAGTGAAGAAAGGTTGTCCCTGGCTATGGACGCCAGTGAACATGGATACTGGGACTGGAACATCGAGAATGACACAATATACTTCAGTCCCAATTACTACAGGATGCTGGGTTATGAACCCGGCGATTTAGCAGGTCATCATGAAAACTGGGAAAATATTTTACACCCCCATGATAAGGAGACCACTCTCCCCGTCATAAGAAAGTGTATCAATAGTGGAGAAGCTTTCTCAGAGAATATCCGCCTGAAACACAAAGACGGCTCATGGAAATGGATTTCCAGCCGTGGTAAACCCTGTGAATTCAACAGTAACGGGAAGGCAACCCGTGCGGTTGGCGTATATGTTGATGTTGATTCCCAGGTGAGGGCTGAACAGGATAACATCACCTTAACCCATCGAGTCAATGCCGGGTTACGGATCGGAAACCTCGCATGGTGGGAAATGCATTTACCCTCGGGAAAGGTTATTTTTGATGACACGAAAGCCGAGATGCTGGGCTTTACACCGGAAAGATTTTCAACATTTGAAGATTTTACCAGCCTGCTGCATCCTGATGATATTGAAATCGCCATGCAGGCCATGCGGGATTACCTTGACGGGAATGTTGATGTGTATGACGTGGAATATCGCATCAGGACAGCCGATGGGACATACAAGTATTTTCGTGATGTGGGTGGTATTACCGAACGAAATGCTGATACCGGGGATATCCGGGTGATAGGGATAGTGCAGGACGTTACCAGGCGCAAGAAGGCAGAAGATTCCCTGAAGAATGCCTACAATGAAAAAAAAGAACTTCTGCGTGAACTGCAGCACCGGGCGAAGAACAGTTTTGCCACGATTGAAAGCCTGATGCGGCTGAAATCAAGAGCTGTATCAAACCCGGACGCTAAAGATACGATTGAAGAACTTCGCGTTCGGGTTCACGCCATAGCTGAACTGTATTCCATGCTCTATGATACAGGAACACCCGGACTTGTCAATCTTGGTGAGTACTGTAAAAAAATCACGACCCCTATGGCAGGTCTAACAGATAAGGTTGAATTTATTACTGAAACCGAAAATATTCAGTCAAACACGAGAA
>JAGYNX010000451.1 GCA_018399855.1 Spirochaetota bacterium | reverse complement strand
CGAGCCAGAGATAAACATGCAAGAAATAGATAACCTGCAGTTCACCAGGGGGACAGTGCTGGTGGTGGATGACGTGGATTCCAACCGTGAGTTGATCGTCGAAGTGTTACGTCGCTCCGGCCTACAGCCCTACGAGGCTGAAAACGGCAGTACTGCACTGATGCTGGTGCGTGAGTTAAAACCAGACCTGGTGATCATGGATATACGCATGCCAGTAATGGACGGCATTGAAGCTGCCTGGCGCATAAAGAATGACAGGTTAACGGCACATGTTCCGGTGGTAGCATTGACGGCATCCACCCGCCAGGAGATCGAGGACGAGAACAGCGAGTTGTTATTCGATGGTTTTCTCTACAAACCGCTGAGCGTATATCACCTGGTGCAGGTACTTATGAAGTACCTGCCATACCATAAGGTTGATGGTACTTCCCGGAAAGAAGACATACCGAAAAGTACAGGTAATAATATTTCAATTAATGGAATAAAGACTGCAAAGAAAAGAGCTGAACTGGAAAGATATATAAAGAAAACCCTGAAGCCGCGTGTTACTGCTTTTGATGGTGCTTTTAAGATGGCAGATATACGTCAACTTGGTACAGAGATAAAGGAAACCGGTGAGAAGTATTCTCTGGAATTCCTGGCAGCGGAAGGAGAGAAGCTTGTGGATGATGCTGACAGGTTCGACGTGGAAAAAATCAGGCAAGACCTGAAAATGTTCCACGATTTGCTGCAATCCCTGTTGAATGAACTGGAGGCTTCTCATGAGTGATAAGAAAGACCTGGTACTGGTGGTTGATGATAATCCACAAAACCTGCAGGTTCTTGGCCCCATGCTTGAAAAAAAAGGCTACGATGTAGCCTTTGCCACCAGCGGTGAGCAGGCATTGGAATTTGTTGCCGGCGAAACACCCGACCTGGTGCTGCTTGACATTATGATGCCGGGCATGGACGGCTACTACGTATGTGAACTTTTAAAAGAGAAGAAAAGTACCGCGTCAATACCTGTTATATTCCTCTCTGCGAAGTCAGATACCGATGATATTGTTCGCGGATTCGAAGCAGGTGGTGTAGACTACGTAACAAAGCCTTTCAACTCCGCGGAACTCCTGGCCAGGGTGAAAACACACCTTGAATTAAAGAATGCCAGGGAAGAGATCAAGACCCTGCGGGGGATCCTCCCTATCTGTGCGCATTGTAAAAAAGTGAGAAATGATTCGGGTTTCTGGGAGCAGGTTGAAGTATATATTGGGAATCACTCAGAGGCTAAATTCACCCATGGGTTATGTCCTGATTGTGAGAAAGAATTGTATGGCAAGCAGGACTGGTATAAAAGATCAAGGGCAAAAGATGACCATGATACGTGATATTTGTTGTTTACTCCATAGCGAATTATATATACTATGTGTGGGTATACTATTCCAGAGGGAGTGTCCGTATGGGCCAGAAAACCATCCTCCTTGTTGAGGATGAGGCAATAATTGGTCTTGATATTAAAAATACTCTTTCTTCACGAGGGTATACTGTCATTGGCCCTGCCAGGAAAAGTGATGATGCGCTTCGCTTGGTTAACGAACATGCACCTGACCTGATCCTGATGGATGTTATACTACAGGGCCGGATGGATGGTGTAGACCTGTATGAAAAGATAAGTGAAAACTTTACAATACCGGTAATATACGTAACCGCGCATTCGGATTATAATACCTTCAAACGGGCAAATAAAACGGGTCCATATGGATACGTGCTCAAGCCCATAAATAACAATGAACTGATCAGTGTTGTTGAACTGGCACTTTACAAGTTTGATATTGAGAATCGTCTTAAACTTACTGTAAAAGAACTGGAATCA
>JAGYNX010000450.1 GCA_018399855.1 Spirochaetota bacterium | reverse complement strand
AGTATGGCGTCCACCCCCTTTCTGCCGTGCAGTGAGAAGAAACGGTCGTCTGCGTATTCTGCTATCTTGTCTGCCCAGATACCCGCAGCGTTGATAACCACCCCCGCGCTGAATGTACCCCGATTGGTGGTAACCCTGCCGATACGGGAAGCTTCCATTTCAAATCCCGTTACCACGGTGTTGAGAGAGACAACCACCCCGTTTTGAACCGCGTTTTCAGCGAAGGCGATGGTCATCTTGTATGGTGAAAGAATTCCGGCAGAAGGCATGTAAAGCCCGCCGTGCTGACTGTCTATCACGTTGGGTTCAACCTGGCGTACTTTTCTGCGTGAATAATAATCCCATCCGCCGATACCGTTTTTCTTCGCCCGGGACGCCATCAGGGGATACAAAAGCCTGATAAATGGATTACCAAACAGCATAATGGAGCCGTTACGAATAAACTCAACATCAAGCTCTTTGCATATATCGGTATACATGCGGTTGCCCCGCACGTTGTAATGGGCCTTCTTTGAACCGGGAGATGCCGCAAAGCCGGGGTGAACCATACCGTCGTTTCGCCCCGAGGCGTGCTTGGCAACGTCCTCCTCTTTCTCGCACAGCACAACTGAAACATTATATTTTGACAGCTGCCTGGCAATGGCTGAACCTGTCACGCCGCCGCCAATTATTGCCACATCGAAATGCTTCCCTTCAAGAAAACTATCATTCAGGCGGGGGACGTACATGCTGTCAGTGGCCACATTGTCAACCTCTATGTCATTGACCACACCCTTGTACCCCTTGCCTGTAGCAGCGTATCCAGCCTCTATCTTCTGATCCCAGCTGGTGACCCGTCCGTTGAGAACAACTGAACTTCGCCATTCGCTGGCTTCTACCCCGGTGATCTTCGCCTTTTTAAGGGCTTCGTGTACTGCCTTTAATCCTTCACTCATGCCATGCCTCTCTTCTTACTTGATCTTCCTCCAGTCTTTTCCCTTGAGGTCAAGGGCAAGCTGGCCGCCCGGATTCATGATGTTGTTCGGGTCAAAATGATCTTTAATCGCACGTAAAACGTTCATCTGTTCTTTTCCAAGATGTCTTTCCATCCACGGGGCGATCATTCGGCCTACACCGTGATGATGGCTGAGAGATCCACCGCTTTTTTCGATGGCATCAATCACCCCTTCCTGGAACTTCACGTAGGCATCGATGTCGTCTTCCTTCATTATGTAAATGAAATACAGGTTAGTTCCCTGTGAATAAAAATGCGAAGCGTGTGTCATGCATATTGTCTGCGGCCTGCTTTTCACAAACTCGCGAACTTCACGGTGTACGTTATGAAGCTGGTCCCAGCTAAGCCCTGTTTCAAGTGTGTCGATGAGAATTCCGTAATCATGCAGGTCTTCCCTCAGGTATGGGTCTTTATAGCGGCCGGGTTCCCACATCTTTGTGGGGAGACCGGTGATGTACATGCCGCCGTGTTTTTTGCATATCTTCTTAACCTGCTTCTTGATGTTCTTCGCGAATGATTTCTCGCCTTCTGACGAACCGAGAAACAGGCAGCGTTTCATTGGTTTGAAACCACGCAACTGCATTGCCTTGTCCATTATGGTTCCGTCAATCCCGTAAAGTTTCAGGCCAATATGTGTCTCCTCTTCATCGGATATCCTGAATACCGCAGGCATGCCGAACTCGCCCTGTGATATTTCTCGGCCGGCGTTAATGGCAGATTCGAATGAGGGGAAGATGAAACCGAATCGCTGCCTGTTCTCGGGCATGTAGCGGTATACCTTCCAGGTTACTTCAACCAGCACCCCGAATGTGCCTTCGCTGCCCTTCATGATGTCGTTCACCTTGGGGCCGGTTGC
>JAGYNX010000045.1 GCA_018399855.1 Spirochaetota bacterium | reverse complement strand
CGATCACGGGATTCAGGTCCATCTCGGCTATCTGCGGATATGATTCGATAATATCTGAAACCTCGATGAGCAGGTCCTCCAGTGCCTTTTTGTCAACAGGGGGACGTCCCCGCACACCATTTAATATTGGTGCTGAACGTATCTCGTCTATCATCTGCCGCGCCGCGTTACGCGAAAGGGGGAGCACCCTGAAAGCCACGTCACGCACTACCTCAACCAGTATGCCCCCCAGCCCGAACATGATGACAGGTCCAAACTGGTCATCGATCTTGGTACCGATAATCACCTCTACGCCGTCACTGGACATGGGTGATACAAGGCAGCCTTTTATACGGGCATCTCTGTTAAACTTCTGCGCATTGGAAACAATATCATTGAAAGCCTGCCGCACGTCTTCGTCGCTTTCCAGGCTAAGCCGCACACCTCCCGCATCAGACTTGTGGAGTATGTCGGGTGAAACGATCTTGAGTGCTACGTCCCCCCCCATCTCCCTTGCGATTTCTACGGCCTCGTTTGCGTTTCCCGCAACCCTGTCCAGGTGTACCGGGGCGTTATGCATGTACAGTATTTGCTTCGCTTCCGGTTCAAGCAGCACGTTGCGTCCCTCGGATAGTGCTTCCCTGATTATGGCTTCACACTCGGGCCTTGCGTTATGCCCCCATTTGAAAACAAACTTTGTCTTCTTGGGATGTGGATTTGAAATATGCCTTCCATAATCAGACAGGGCTGCAACGCACTTGCATGCGATTCCCAGCGACTCGTAAACAGGAATATTATAGTATCGCAGTAATTCCAGTGAATGGGCGTTTGCCGCGTTGTAGAGGCTTTGCAGCACTATGGGTTTACCCATCTTTGCCACCAGTTTACCCATGCGGTGGGACGCGTCCTCTTCCATAAAACGCAGACGATCAGCAAACCGTATGGCATACCCACCGAACAATCCCACGATGAGAAGTCCGTCGATATTCTCATCTTCTATCATCGCCTTGGCGCAATCCGCGAACACCGCGGGGTTCTGGTCGGTACCCCCGGCAACGTCCACGGGGTTTGACACCGAGGCGTTATAAGGCAGCAGGGCCCGAAGCTTCTCCTGTGTTGATTCGTTCAGCACCGGGATCTCAACCCCGAGATCGGTTAATATGTCAGAGGCGATAGTAGCATGCCCTCCCCCGTCTGCAAGGATTGCCACCCTGTTGTTTTTCATGTGGGGAAGACTGCTCAATGTTTCGGCAACCGGAAAAAGCTCATCAAGGTTTTCTATATTTATGATACCCGCCCGCTGAAAAGCCGTCCTGGCAACTTCGGAGAGCCCTGCCAGCGACCCGGTATGCGAACCCGCAGAACGGGCACCCGTTGCCGATCTTCCGCTCTTTAAAAGCACCACCGGTTTTTTCAACGTGGTCTGGTATGCCTGTTGAAGAAACTTTCGTCCGTCACGTAACCCCTCAACGTACATGAGTATCAGTTTCGTATTTTCATCATCTTCAAAATATTTCAGGTATTCGTGAAACCGTATATCCGCCTCGTTTCCAACTCCCACGTAGTACGAAAAACCTTTCTGGCTTCGCAGACGGGCCTCGGTAATGATGTGCAGGGCAATATTCCCGCTCTGGGTTAACAGGGCGATGTTTCCCCTGGGCACGTCAGACAGGCCAACCAGGTTAAGACTGTTAAACAGGCTTATCATGCCGGACGTGTTTGGCCCGATAATACGAACATTGTTCTTTCTGGCAGCTTCCAGTATCTCGGTTTCCTTTTTTTTACCCGAAGATCCCAGCTCACCAAAACCGCCGGCGATTATAACCACCCCGGCAACATTTTTCATTCCGCATTCTTTTATAATTCCGGGAATGGTTTCAGCCGGTGTGGTAACAAGGACCAGGTCAATATCATCCGGTATATCTTTTATGGATGGATAGCATGGCATACCCATAATGCGGTCAAGCTTCGGATTCACCGGGTAGATGATCCCCTCGTACTTATCCCGCAACAATGTCTTTATGGCCTGGTAGCCCCGTTTCTTTTCATCAAGTGAGGCCCCAACAACCGCAACCGATTGTGAGTTAAATATTCTGTTCAGCGCGTTTTTCGGCATTCTATTTTCCTTTATATTCTGGTTTTCTTTTTTCCGCAAAGGCCAGCACTCCCTCGTGCCAGTCCTCGGTGTCCATGCACGCAAGTATGGCGTCAGTTTCAAGATGCAGGGCTGTGGCAAAGTCAAGTTCACCGGAGTTCTGCAGGCGTTCTTTCGCCAGCTTCATTGACACCGGCGCCTTTTCGCCAAGAAGACTGCAGAATTCCATAACCCGGCTCATCAACGATTCAACCGGAAGACTTTCAAGGGCAAGTCCCATTGAAACGGCCTCATCACCCCTGAGCACGCGCCCGGTATACACCAGTTCTTTTGCCTTCATAACACCAATCATTTTAGGGAGGTGGACGGTCACGCCTCCCCCAACAAAAGTTCCCAGGCCTGTTTCCGGGAAGGCCATGGATGCTTCTTCAGCCATGAACACGAAATCACAATTGAGTGCCATCTCGGTGCCTGCTCCCCGGGCTGGACCGTTCACTGCCGCCACTACCGGCTTCGGATACCGGTATATCCCTTCTGTTGCCCGATGGGCAAGCTCGATGTACGCTCTCTTCTGCCCGTGGGTACGCTCACCTTCACCGTGTTTCTTCAGGTCGGCACCGGCACAGAATGCCTGCTTCTTTTTCCCGTCCTTCACCAGTACGCTGCCGGTTATCACCAGGGAACGGACACCTGTATCACCGGCTGTTTTCTCAAGCACGTCAATCAACTCCGAGTACATCTCTTCGTTGACCGCGTTCATACGATCAGGCCTGTTCAGACATATTATGCCAGTTGTGTCCTGTCTATCATAGATTATGGTACCATAGTTCATCAGTTACCTCGTTACACGAAATACAACTTATATTCGAAAGCACATCCGCGACAGTATATACATGAATAAAGTTCGTGTCAACCTGATATAGAACGGATTACCACAGAGGCACAGAGAAACAGAGGAAAGATTATATATTTGTCTTGATAATACAATTAAACTTTCTTCTCTTTTGTTATACTTTTTTCGTAATGATTATTAAATAGATAAAGAAGAAAGAAGGATGTTGAATAACAGTATAACCCATTATATATTTCTCTGTTTCTCTGAGCCTCTGTGGTTACTATTTTTTATAAGTATTGACATCTCATAAGTATAATGTCATATATATACTACATGCATAAATCCCTGGAGGGGCGGATCATGGAAGAATATAACATAGCCGGTGTGACCATATACGAGAACGTGAAGATAGTGGGCATTGATAACATTGAATGGGGCGAGAACATCATCATCGACAGTTTCACCTACCTGTACTCTGGAAAGCATATTAAATTCGGCAATAATATTCACATAAGCAGCTTCGTCTTTCTTAATGGCGGCGGGGGACTGGAGATCGGCGATTTTGCGGGTTTTTCGCAGGGCTGCAAGGTCTATTCCAGCACCGACGATTTCAAGGACCACGGATTCGGAAATCCCACCATACCGGAGAAATACCGCAATCCGCGAAGGGAGCCGGTGAAGATCGGCAGGTTTGCGGTTATCGGCGCCAATGCCATCATACTGCCCGGTGTTACCGTGGGAGAAGGCGCCACCGTGGGTGCCAACACGGTTGTTTCCCGTGACCTGGAACCATGGGGGATATACATAGGAAACAACAAGTTCGGTGACCGCGACAGGAACGCAGTACTTGAAAACTACCAGAATTTCTTAAAAGAAATGGAACTTAAGAAGTAGCCCGCATGGCAAGCCATTGCTTTACCACAAGTCCCGTACCGAAATCCCATGATTTGAGCTTTTCAGGTGTGTTGTATAGGTTTTCATTTGATTTCCTTTTATATTTTTTAACTATACTTGTAGTCACGAATAATATAAATTGAAAAAGTTATTTTAATATTTCCATATTTTCTGCTTAACAATATTCAATTGACAACACCTATGACAGTGTTATAATAATTCCAAAATATATAAGTCGGTACTATTACATGGAAGCATATTGTTGATGAATAAGCTGGGGATATTATTAATTGCACTGTGCACCACTTTTACCTTCCCTGAAACGGTAGAAGCTGTGTATTCAGTGGAAAATGATCTTCATTCAGAAAATATCACCTCCAGTCTTGAATATATATATTTCACCGACAATGATGCTGCGTTCAACCAGGTATTGCGAACAAGGGTAAACTGGAAGAATGTTAGCAGTGATTTTTTCAATGCAGGCTATACATCACGCACGTACTGGTTCAGGCTTCCAATCAAGTATTCTTCCGATGGAAACACAAGGGCTTTCCTTGAAATTGACCGGCCAGTACTTGATAAAATTGATATGTATATCCCCGGAGATAAAGGTACCTGGAAGGAAATAAATACTGGTGACAGAAGACCATTCGGCAACAGGAGCATTCAAACTCGTACATTTGCATTCCCCATCAGCATTACTGAGAAAACCAGTACCGTCTATTTCCGTATCGCCACAAGGGGCAGGCTTAATTTCAAACTGTATGCCCATTCCCCGGCGGCTTTCATCAAAGAGAATATTACCATCAACTCATTACTATCAATTTTTTATGGTATTCTATTCTTCATAGGTATATACCATCTAATTATTTACCTGTCTTCAAGAGAGGGCGGTCCACAGTACCTGTATTTCAGCCTGTTCTCTCTAGGCTCAACAATTTTTCTTGCCAGCATAAATGGTTCAGCATACCAGTATTTATGGCCGTCATCTCCCTGGTTTGCAAACCGTTCAGATCCCACTTTCGGTTTTACCATGCTTTGTTTCGCAGGCCTGTTTTTTAATTCATTTCTCAAGACAAAAGAAACTACATCCAGAAAAATCCAGGTACTATTTACCGCGTTCTCATCCATATCGGCCATAATGATAATAATACATTTTTTTCTGAATTTTACGCTATCAGTTACCATCTTAAATATCTTTTTTGTTATTCTTTCCATTGGAACCCTGACAATAACTTTGTACTATTCATTTCATAAAAATACCAACGCGAAATACCTTCTCATAGGTTTTCTGCCAATATTCATCATGGTTCCCATACAGGTTCTTTCATCATACGGTATTATATCATCTTTCTTCCTTACAGAATGGAAAGTTGAATTATCATTTATGTGGCTTATGCTTACCTCGTCACTTGGACTGGCCAACACCATAAACAAGTTAAACAGGAAATTAAATACTTCACGCGACCAGTTAGAAAAAAACAACATCTATCTGAATGAAAAGAACCAGGAACTAAATGCCGCCATGGAGGAACTGGAAGCAACTAACGAAGAATTTGAAGCCCAGAACGAGGAGCTGCTGCGGGCATACTGGGATCTCGAACAAAACGAGCTGCGTTACCGCAGTATAGTAGAAGACCAGACCGAGTTTATCACCCGCTGGGATCCTGGCGGAATAATCACTTTTGCCAACAGGGCATATTGCCGGGAGTTCGGCCTGGAACCAGAAAACATGGTGGGGAAAAGTTTTTTTGAATTCATCCCTGAAGATTTTCATGCACAGGTATGGGTAAAGATTCATTCACTCACTCCTGAACATCCGGTAAAGGTTGATGAGCACCGGGTTATCCGGGGAGACGGCTCAACAGCCTGGCACCAGTGGATTGACAGGGCTTTCTTCGATGACTACGGGAACCCAACCGGGTACCAGTCGGTGGGACGGGACATCACTGAAAAAAAGGAAACGGAAATCGCCCTGCGGCGGCTTGCCACAACGGTGGAGCAGGCATCAGAAGATATCATCATCACCGATACGGAAGGGACTATACAGTACGTGAATCCCGCTTTTGAGAAGATCACCGGTTACAGCAGGGACGAAGTGATAGGCCAAAAGCCTTCCATTATTAATAGTGGTGTTCATTCCCACAGGTTTTACGAAGACCTGTGGGAGACCATCGAGGCAGGAAAAACGTGGACCGGACACATCACCAACAAGAGAAAGGACGGGGAATATATACATGAAGAGTCGGTGATATTCCCAATTATTGATGATTACGGGAATATACTCAACTTCGCAGCCATCAAGCGAGATATTACCGAGCAAATCAACCTGGAAGAACAGCTCCTGCAGGCACAGAAGATGGAAGCCATCGGTACCCTGGTAGGGGGACTGGCCCATGATTTCAACAACGTACTGGGCGGCATCATTGGAAGTGTTGAAATACTGGACATCCTCCTCAATGACCAGAAACTCAACAATGCTGACGAGGTGTGGAGTTACATAAATACCATACGTGATTCATCCGACAGGGCAGTTGAAATGATTAAACAGCTTCTATCACTGTCAAGACGGCAGGAGATGGAAAAAAAGCATTTCGACCTCAACGAATCACTGGAACATGTACTGAATATATGCAAGAACAGTTTTCCCAAGAGCGTATTTCTTGACTTTCGTTTTACAGATGACCCCTGTTTTGTATACGCCGACCAGACACGAATTGAACAGGTCATTCTAAACATGTGTGTGAACGCCTCCCAGGCAATGACCATAATGAGAGATGAAGATGAGGGAGGCACTCTTTCAGTTTCGCTCAGCGTTGTTGAAAGAAAAACAGCTGAAGATCTAGAGTTGCCATTCGCCTGCATAACCGTTTCCGATGATGGCATTGGAATGGATGATGATGTAAAAGCACATATGTTCGAACCTTTCTTCACCACCAAGGAAAAAGAGATGGGAACAGGTCTTGGACTTTCCATGGTCTATAACATAGTAAAACAGCATCAGGGTATAATCGATGTTGATTCAACACCAGGCCGGGGAACCTCTGTAGAGCTTTTTCTCCCGGTAGCGGGTGATAACGATAACCAGGCAACCGCAGAAAAGAAGTCCATGGCAGTTCACAGCGGTTCAGGTGTGGTTCTTGTTGTAGATGACGAGAAACCAATTCGCAAGATTGCAAGTGGTATTCTTGAAAACGCGGGATACAGGGTACTTACCGCTGAAAATGGAGATGAAGCCATTACACTATTTAAAGTTAACCAGGACACCATAGATGTTGTTCTGCTTGACATGTCCATGCCAGTCATGTCAGGTCTGGACGTGTATACCGCACTCAGAAAGATCAATCCCTCGATTAAAGTGCTTGTTACATCCGGTTTTGGTCTTGACGCGAAAGTCCAGAAAATACTGGACCTGGGGGCAAGCGGATTTATCGCCAAGCCTTTCAGCACTGACAAATTAACAGCAAAGATCCTGCAAGTTATAGAATCTTGAAATCCTCAATATTGATGATATAATTATTCGAAAAGCAGAGGCATTAATGGAACTGAGCACCCTTGAAAAAATATACGGTAAGAAGAAAAAGCCCGGAATAGTACGACTGGTTGTGGTGTATGGCAGTTTCTTTCTTATCATAGCCGCGTTAAGCATAACCGCGTTCCATTTTAACAGGAAACAGATGTATTATGGAATACGAATAAATCTTGCCGGCCGGCAAAGAATGTTAACCCAGAAAATTACTAAAGACCTGTTGTTGTTCCGGTACAACGCTTCAACGAAACAACAAATACAATCCAGTATGGATATATTCGAGTCAACACTGGCAGCCCTCACCTACGGGGGCGAGGCCATAGTTAATTCACAGAACAACGAACATGGCACACTTCCCATGACAGATGACCCGGATATAAAGGCACGACTGGTACACTCCATTGCAGCCTGGCAAAAATATAGAATGCATGTTGAACAATTCCTGGCTTCCGGAAACCCTGATTCGTTGAAGTATGTGCTTAACAATAATGAACTGCTTCTTGAACGAGTAAACCAGGTTGTCTACCAACTCCAGCTTGAATCAGAACGAAACAGCATGATAATCCGAATACTGGTTATAGCCACGGTACTGATTATCATCGGCTTTATAAGCTTTAATCTTCTTCTAAGCATACGTAAACTGAACAAGGCGAGAAGTGAACTTGAAGAACTGGAAAAATTACTTCCCATATGCAGTAATTGCAAAAAGATCCGCGAGGATGACGCGAACCCCGAAGATCCATCATCATGGGTACAGGTAGAACAATATCTTGCCACCCATAAAGATATATCATTTTCACATGGCCTCTGCCCTGATTGCGTCAGAAAGCTTTACCCGGAAATCGCTAACAGGTTGCAAAAGAAATAAAATCGCAACCGCCAGCCGTACCCCCTAACAGATTCCACTATATCATTTCAATCCTTTCCATGGATTTACAGCGGTGATTCATTGCGATACGATGGCTTCGTAGATTATATATACAAGCATATATACTCAATGGAGGTACTAAACAATGATTTCGGCACAGACTATTCATAACATCGCAGTTGAGATGGAAAGAAAGGGTATTGATTTCTACCAGAAACTCAAAGATGGAAGCAATGACGCGGTAATTGATGACATAATAAGTGATGAGAAAGAACACATCCAGATCTTTCACGACCTTTTCAATGAAACAACGGGAGTGCGTAAAGAAGAATCGTATCCTCATTTCTACATGGATGAAGACATGCTTATTGAAGCATATGCCAATACAGAAATATTCGGAGGATCAGACCCTGAAAAAGCAGCAGGGAAAAACACCTTTGACATAGCCGTTTCAATGGAAAAGGAATCTATTCTTTTTTACTCACAGATGCAGGATATGTTCGGAAATGACCAGCAATACTCAAAAGAAATTGATATACTCGAGAGGTTGAAAAAGGAAGAAGCCCAACACCTGAAAAAATTTACCGAGCTGAGAAACAGGATGGGTGACGCGTAACACAAGGTAAAAAGAATTCTCTTTTTAAAGAAGGTGGCACATCAATAATTATACACATGGGTGCAGACGACCATGTGACAGACCCCGCAGGTGATGCGGGTAAACGGATCGCGGGTGGTATCATAAAACCCATATAGCGAATGGAGGGAGACAATGACAATTATTTCACAAAACCGGGCAGAAGAAATTCCCGTAAAGGGTAAAAAACAGGAAGCTATAGCCGGCAACAGTAGAGACAAATATATCGCAAACTCTGGGATCCAGCTGCGTGAACCCATCATTATACACAATGAATATACATCAAAATCTGAACAGATAGCTGGAACATGGAGCATCAAGTTTTCACTTGACTCGAACGGAAATTTTTTTCCTGAAAAATTCTGGTTATCAGAAAAATATCTCGAATCCACTGGTTTGCATCATACAGAGGGAATACTGTCATTAGATAACTGGCTTGAGTGTATTGTAGATGAAGACCGAACTAAAATGAAGAAACACATGCTTTCAATACAATCAACTGACACCTTACCTGCTGCATTAATATATTCGGTCAGGACTGATGACAACAGTGAGAAACATTTCTTCAGCGTTGCATCATCTATTATTGATGATGCAAATGGTTCTCTGCATGTAAGAGCAGTAGACTGGGAATTAAACCATGATGAAGAATAAAAATTCAGCATAAAATAAAACATATCTTGACAACCAGCCATTCAAAAACATATATTTTACCCTGATTCACTCATTTATCGACAGTACTAATACACTGACAAGCAGCACCTGTTGTGTTGTTTTTCAAATTTGAAACTCCCCTTTCAAACGGAGGAAGTTATGTCATCTGCGAATGTTAAAAATATCCGGGTCTTCGTTGTAGACGATCATCCGATAGTGCGGCAGGGATTGCGGATGATCATCGAAGAAGAAAACAACATGGTTGTGTGCGGCGAATCAGGCAATGCTAATGATGCCATAAGGCTGATAAGCGACCTTGAGCCTGATATTGTGCTGGTTGACATCAGCCTTGAAGGAACCGCGAGCGGTATCGACCTGGTCACGTCACTGAAAAAAAGATATCCATCAATCCCAGCACTGATAATCTCCATGCATGATGACTCGTTGTATGCCGAGCGATCAATCATGGCCGGTGCCCGCGGCTATGTAATGAAAAACCAGGTTGAAGATGTGATCGTCACCGCTATCAACACGGTATTGGATGGTGAGCTTTACCTGAAGCAAAACACTTCATTAAAAATTGTTTCCAGGCTTTTACATGGATCAGGTGAAGAACAGCAGACGTCGGTTGGCAGCCTGACCGACCGTGAATTTGATATTTTTCGTCTTCTCGGCCAGGGGCTGGGAACCAGGAAAATAGCAAACAAGCTGAATATAAGTGTGAACACTGTAGAAACACACCGCAGAAACATAAAAAAGAAGCTTGAACTAACCGACTCTGATGAACTGGTAATGTATGCCATACGCTGGGGAATGGAATCAAGTAAATAAAACACCTCTCCGTACCCTCATACGCGCTCTAACACAAAACGTGATGAGTTCTCACCTTTTCCACTAGTACAAATACATGGTATCCGGTAATTGCAATTACCTTATAATATACTATACACTGCTTAATTGGGATCTTTTCTTTTTACTGAATATACTGCTTCCAGCCGGAGGTCACATGAAACATGATCACAACGCCCATCACCGCATGATGATCAGGGATTTCCGTAAAAGGTTTTTTATATCACTTGCAATCAGCATACCAATAATAATTCTTTCTCCCATGATCCAGGGAATTCTGAAGTTTTCTTTCAGCTTTACTGGAAGCAGCTACGTATTGTTTGCCCTTTCCACGGGAATTTATTTCTATGGCGGTTGGCCCTTTCTGAGTGGGTTCACAGGAGAGCTGAAAAAACGACAACCCGGCATGATGACACTTATCGCCCTTGCAATCAGCGTGGCATTTGTATACAGCAGCGCCGTGGTATTCGGTTTTGAAGGAAG
>JAGYNX010000449.1 GCA_018399855.1 Spirochaetota bacterium | reverse complement strand
AGGTGCGTTCCTCCGACAACCGCGTATATGGGTTTGTCAAAATGCGACTTTACGGCATCCAGCATGTTTCTCATGCCCGGGTGTGAGCAGCCGAGAAGCACCACGATGCCTTTGGGGGTATCCACGGCTACCAGGACTTCATCATTAAAGTGGTCGGGTTCGAATTGTCCGTTCTTGAGCAGTTTGAAGCGGGGATTGATTATCTCGTCGGGATGGATCCGGGGAAAATATCCCAGCACATGTACTCCCGGTACGATCTCCTGAGCCGGCTCGTCGAGTTCGCTGTATGGTATTGCGTGTTCCTCGAGGTACTTCCGGGTAAAGTTATTGCCCAGAAACTCATATCCGCCGTTTACCTGGGCGTATTTGTCGTGGAAAAAGCCGGGGCCGACGATAAGCTTGAAGGTGCCGTGGGCTTCGGGGGCTTCGGGGGCTTCGGAGGTGCCGAGGGCTTCGGCCAGGTGTGTGAAGCCGCCTGAATGGTCGTAATGGCCATGGCTGAGCACTACATAATCCAGGTTGGTCAGGTCTATTTTCAGCTGGCGGGCATTTTCCAGGAACTGTCCTGACTGTCCGGTATCAAACAGTACCGTATGCGTGCCGGTCTCTATGCAGAACGACAGACCATGCTCATGTTTCAGTGCCAGATGCTCTCCGGGGGAGTTTTCAATAAGGGTGGTTATTCTAATCACTTGGAGTATCCTTTTTCTCGGGTGCCGGCTCGTTTGTCGGTTTGGGTGCCGGCTCGTTTGTCGGTTTGGGTGCCGGCTCGTGCATCGAAAGGTGAATTTCTGACAAGGCGGTCTTGAGATGATCTTCCATCAGTTTTTCTGCCAGGCCCTGATCATGCAGCATGATTGCTTCTACTATGGCGCGATGTTCATGGACCGATTTTTCGATGCGGCCGGGTACGTGAAGGCTTGATATCCACCCTTCCGGCAGGGATTCAGTCATGGTTTTCATGATCATGAAGAGTGTGCGGTTTTTTGTCGATTTGGCTAACTGCAGGTGAAATTGTTCATCAAGCTTGATCATATCGACGATATTCCCTTGTTCGGCATGGCTTCTGAAGTTTTCACAAATTTCGTCCAGCTTGAGGATATCTGTGCTGTCGGCTTTTTTCGCAGCATAGCCGGCTGCCTTCGGGTCGATGATCAGCCGCATTTCAAAGTGCTCTTCGAGTGATGTCTCGTTGTCCCGCAGCCATTCAGAAAAGGCCTGGTGCTCACCCTGCCCCGGCTCGGCAATAAATACCCCTTTCCCCTGCTTCACGGTGACCATCCCGGCTACCTCCAGCAGGCGAACTGCCTCACGCACCGAGGAGCGGCTCACGTTGAACATGCTCACCAGTTCCTGTTCGGAATAGAATTTCTGTCCGGGGGCAAATCCCTTTTCCGTGATTATCTTTTTTAATTCTGTAAGGACCTGATCTGAAAGACGTTCTTTTTGAATAGCCACTTTATCTCCTGACGATATTCATTCATTTCCTGACGATATTCATTTATCTCATGACGATATTCGTTGTCTGCTCTTCAGAGTGCCGTTCGGCCGACAATGTTCGACAGTGGTCGACAATAGTCGACAATAGTCGACAATGGTTGACAATGCTTGACAATGCTTGGTAATGCTTGGTAATGCCCGACTTGTCAGTTGTCTGCTTGTTGGTTGTCTACTTATCAGACAAGTTGAATTATAGAGCACTTGTATCTGGTTGTCAAATTATTTTTTCATTTTTTTTAGTGCTGTTTATCGGAGAATTGGTTATAGCTGCTCTTCCTGAGTATTTTGTTACTTCGTCGAACAGAAAGTCCCGCCTTATTGCTTCGGTTTGCTGATTTTTGCTGAGGGTTACTG
>JAGYNX010000448.1 GCA_018399855.1 Spirochaetota bacterium | reverse complement strand
ATTCTTCATTTTACAGGGTAGACCATCTCCACGTCTTTGATGAACTGGTTTATTATTATATTTGAATCATACTGGGCTGCCCGCTCAAGGGCGGACTTGCGGAACGCTGCCTGTTTCTTTTCATTGGACAGGTAATCCAGCACAGACTGAATCAACTCCTGTCGGCTCTTCACCAGGTAACCACTCTTCCCGTCCTTGATGATATCCCTGGGCCCTTTTGTCTTATATGCGGTTACCGGCAAGCCGCAGCTTAATGCTTCAAGAACCACGCATCCGAATGTATCAAATTTAGAAGGAAGAAGCAGCAGGTCAGCAGCGGAATAAATTTCCGGCAGTTTATCGTGATCCACCCATCCTAAATAGATTCCGTCGGGCATGGCTTCCTTCAGGGCCTTTTCCGCCGGCCCCTTCCCTGCCACCGCAATCTTTACATCAGGATACTCTTCCTTAACCTTTTTGTAAATAGCCGGAAGCTCCATAACCCCTTTTTCTTCACTCACCCTGCCGGCGAACAGCAGAACCACGTCACCGTTGGTAGTGCCGAATATTTTATGTTTGCTTACTTTCTTCGGCTTGAAAAATTCTTCGGCCCAATGAGCAGTCAGGTGAACTTTAGACTTTGAAAAACCCATGGCACTGCTGGTGAGCCACTTTTGCTGATCCGTATTGAGCACGAATAAACTGTCAAAGCCCCTGTAGAAGACCCGCAACAGCCTGCGCATTCTACTAAGATTATGCTGATCGAAGTTAAGAACTTTCCGCGCGAACATCATCCAGTCGGTGTGCACGTAAAAATGTGCCGGCACAGAATATGCTGATTTAAGGAAAAGAGATATGAAACCCATCGGCCCCTCTGTCGAACTGATAATACGATCATATTCTCCCTCTTTGAAAAGTTTGTGGATTTCCAGGATATTGGGGATCCGTACAGGTTGGTGTTCATAGAAGGGTAGCGTAAATTCTGCCATGGGACGGACAACCACAAGATGATCCTCAGGTTCAAGGGTGCTGCTGCAGACCATCAGGTCTATGGGCAGGTCACGCTTCTGTATCTCATCAAGCATAGAACGCAACACCATGGCAACCCCGTTACCATCCTCCAGTGTATCTGTAAGCCATAATGTTCTTTGAGGATGGCGTAATTTACCAAGGTGATCGGCGAAACTGTTTAACAATGGCCTGTTATTATACAATACCTTTGCGCTTGCGTATGAGGCACCCACGATAACAGATGAGGCGAGACTGGGAAAGGGCAACCCATCAAGAAACTCTGAGAGCTGCACTGAACTCACACCGTTGCCAGGTTTACCGGAAGACGAATCCATGTATGTTCTCAGTATGCCGGGAAGTTCCAGATGTTCAATTACCTCGTTTAAATTGATATTTTCTAAATCATTTTCCTGGCTAAACTTTTCCAGCTTATCAGTAATCCGTGAAACCAGCAATTCTGCCAGGTGAGAATAAATCATAAAAATTGAATTATCAAAAGTCTCTACGGTACGGTGAGGATCATCACGTCTTGTTTCAGCCATTCGTATGGCTTCCCTGAATACAGGCCTGTAATGCCTGGGCACCATCATGCGTGTCTTAAGTCCCGGAACATTACCGGTAAAACATTCATGAAAAAGCTTCAGAAATTTCATGGTGATTTTATGACGTGTTATTTCTGCAAATCCATTTACGATGCCAAAAGCCCAGAGTTTCTGTACCGCGTCACCCTTGTGCAGCAGCATCCTCAACAGACCCGGATCTTTCAGATGGGTGGGCACCTGGCAAAAGTAATCCAGAAAAGTAACAGTCATCTTTTCACTATCGTTATGCGAGCCAAAAGGTGCCATATCACCGTTCTTTATAG
>JAGYNX010000447.1 GCA_018399855.1 Spirochaetota bacterium | reverse complement strand
CATATACAACGTTGGCAAGCCCCCCACTCTTTGAAAATGGCTCTGTTTCTGCTGACATAAACACTATGGAACCACGACTATTATGCGCCAGCAGGGACAGGCCCAGCTCCCTGGCTTCAAAATCCTTATGCTCGGCAAGCTTATTCATGTATTCCAGAATTGTCGCACCCGGCAGGGAGTTTATGCGGTACATGTGGAAAAGTATTCGTTTTAATCCCAGTTCCAGAAAGTTTCGATGTGTTTCCCAGAATAATGGTATCATGTGTTGACGTACAAATTTTTCAAACTTTCCATAAGAACCACTGTTCAATACAACCTGTTGAAAAGAAAAATATGACGAAAAATTTTCGATATTGCTGGCAGTACACAACCTGAAGAAGGAATCCCGTAAAAACTCACTGTACAGGTCTTCCCTGCCATCAACCGGTTCCAGGCGAAGAAGCTTCACCCTGTCGGTATATGAAACAATCGTATGGATCTTGCATACCCTGAGTTCTTCACCGGTATAATAACTGTAATGCCCGGTTATTGGTGAATATACCGGATCTGCAACCCTGTAATATTCCGTGTCATCAAGGGGGATTCCGGGATTATCAAGCTGTAGTGATATATTCTGGCTGCTGTCGGCAAAATTAAATGCCCCTATCCATATGGTATCCTCAGTAAATTTCAGGGCACCTGCCACCATGTTGTTGTTCGCCCAGATCAGGTACCCGTCCCCCCTGTTCTCCCTGTGGAAGGTATACCATGACCGGTAAAATGTCTCAAGGCTGCGGTGTGAGGCATACTCAAACTGGTTCCAGTTGACATATATATTATCCAGGTAGACTTTCCATCCCTCACCCTCGGCACTACCCTCATAATCCATTATCATGTTGTTCATAAATGATGTCAGCGCAACGGCCGCCCTGAGACCACGCAGCCCGAATGTGCTGAGTGCCCGGTGTTCATCATGGTTTCCCAGTATACCCAGAAGCTCGGTACCTTTTGGCAACGCGCCGGGAAAGTAATTATCATAGATGTGATAAATTTCACGTACATCGGTTTTACCGGTTATGATGTTTTCGCATATCTTGTACAACGCCGAGTTATATGGTATTATACCGTTGCGTGCCAGGTAACGCTCATGTCCCCAGTAACATTCTGCCAGGTGCACAAAAAACTGTTTCCCTGTTTGCCGGAGTTTCCTTTCAATGTTCAGCATCAGGTAATAGTGAAAGGGTATGGAGATGACATCGCGACATGCAGAATCAAAATACCCGGTTGTAAGAAAATGTCCATCTTCCCTGTCATTGACTATAATATCCCCTTCCACCATGGATTCGTGTGACCTCTGCTGGTCATATATAAGGGGAAAGTTATTCTTCTTCATCATGACTGGTACAGCATGGGCCGAATCAAACCGTATGCCATCAATGTCATATTTCTCAATGAGGGTAAGAACGGATTGAACCAGCCATTCCCATATCTCAAATTTACGGTAGTTCAGCAATTTCCCATCATCCCAGCTGCCATATCTTCCGTCGGTTGCCGCACGTATAACAAGGTTGCCATTCCCATCGTAACATTGAACCGCGAGATCATCTCCGATTTCCTCGCTTCTCCTGTTTACATGGGGCACAACGTCAACTATGATCTTAATATCCAGCTCATGGGCCCGCGAGATCAATTCCTTGAATTCTTCCTCGCCCCCGAGAAAGTCTTCAATCTCCACCAGGCTCATCGGTGAAAATGGTGACGGGGATGTTGCCGAAGGGTCCCAGTTCTCGTAATTGCTCCCCCTTTTCTGGACACCCAGAAGATAGATAGCGGTGATCTTGTATCGCTGCTTAAGGTCCTTGAGGTGGGCGGTAATA
>JAGYNX010000446.1 GCA_018399855.1 Spirochaetota bacterium | reverse complement strand
ACTGCAAACTATTCTGTTTCCTTTATCTATCTCCCTCAATCCGATTTGTGGGTACAAGTCAGTTTCAGGGTAGGGTATACCTGATAATTTTTATAGTGATAACCATTAATTACCTGTTGACGGAATATGGCATAATAGAAAAAATGTGCTATTATTAGTATAAAGAATGTTTTGATGATGAAATATATATTACATAGTGGAAGTTTCAGTTAATAATTATATAAAGTGTAATTATAACCTCTTTTTATATATGGAAGTAACAAGATATAATAAAAAACATGTAATAAATCTCCCCTGTTATGTTAATAAGAATACAATGTGAGTAAGAGAGTACAATATGAAGTTTGAAGAATTTAACCTTGACCAGAACCTGTTGAAGGGGATTTCCGAAGCAGGATACTCGGAATGCCTTCCGGTGCAGGTTGAAACATTAACCCATACCCTGAAGGGAAAAGAAGTAGCAGTGCAGTCGCAAACCGGTACCGGAAAAACAGCCGCCTTCCTTATCTCCATATTCCAGGATTTTATCACAGACGAAAATACTAAAACCAGGCGGGCAATGATTATTGTACCAACCAGGGAGCTGGCGGTTCAGATCGAAGATGAAGCAAAGCTGCTTGCAAAACATATCGATGTATCCATTGGAAGCTTTTATGGCGGTGTGGGATATGTTCAGCAGGAAAAAATGCTCAGAAACGGGGTAAATGTTATCATAGGTACCCCCGGCAGAATAATAGATTTCAACGAATCAGGAAAACTTGATTTCAAGATACTTGATACCCTGGTGATCGATGAAGCTGACCGCCTGTTTGACATGGGTTTTTACCCGGATATCAGTAAGATAGTAAAAAGAATGGGCAAAAAGGAAGACCGGAGAATTATGCTTTTCAGTGCCACCCTCAGTGACAGGGTGCGGCATCTGGCGGGGCAGTACATGAACGACCCGGTAGAGATCGAGGTTGAGTCCCAGAAGATGACGGTGGACAATATATCCCAGAAACTCTATCATGTGGGAAGCGATGAAAAGATAAACCTGCTGCTAGGTATTTTGCACAGGGAGAAGCCCAGAAACGCCCTTATCTTTACCAACACCAAGCGAATGGCTGTTGAACTCTCAGACCGGCTGTATAACAACGGCTATCAGAGCCAGTATATTATCGGCGATCTGCCGCAGAAAAAGAGGCTGCAGGTAATCGAGGGGTTGAAAAACGGTACAATCCGTTACCTGGTAGCCACCGACGTGGCTGCCCGTGGGCTTCACGTGGACGACCTGGAGCTTGTAGTAAACTACGATTTACCCGAAGATTGTGAGAACTATGTTCATCGTATCGGGAGGACGGCCAGGGCCGGTAAATCGGGCAATGCCATAAGCCTTGTCTGTGAACGGTTCGTTTTCGGACTGGAATCCATACAATCCTTTATCGACATGGATATACCCGTGCAGGCACCTGATGAAGAACTTTTTATCAAGGACCAGAGCAGGGGCAAAAGGCGGCCTTCTGAAATTGATCGTCCACGGTTTGAAAATAAAAGAGGTTCAGGACGAACAGCCGGGCGCTCGGGAAGATCCGCACGTTCCACTGAAAGAACAGAAAGAACTACGCAGCGTTCGGCAAAGAGTGGACCACGGCGACCGGAAAGAACAGGCCAGCAGGCAGACAGGAAGCCTGCTGAGAAAAGGCAGCGGCCCGCGCAAAAGCCGGTTCCGGTGCATGCCCAACAACCTGCCCCGCGAAAACATAAGCAAACCGCACCGGAAACCGTTGCCAGGAACGAAGCTCCTCAAAGAGTTTCACAGGTGCCGCCACGTCCTTCCAGGAAGAGGAATGTAGAACAGAAAAAGAAATTTTCACTAAGAAAAATACTGCCCGGCAGCA
>JAGYNX010000445.1 GCA_018399855.1 Spirochaetota bacterium | reverse complement strand
TCCAAATGGCAGCAATGAAACACTATAATCGAATGTAATCCACAAAGATGGGAGACCTGCCATCACAAGCAGAATATTCCTTTGTCCTTTAAAAAGATAATAATACCCCATGGAAAACAACATATAGATCAACGCCATTGGCAATACCACAATCAGAAGAAACAGTAAAACAGCTTTAACCAGTGATACATCATACTGTAAATACGCGGCGGTGATTATCCACCACGTTATGCCTGAACCTGACAACGCACCAAAAACCGCACCCTTGATCATGGTATTGCGGACAGTTTTCGATACTTCAAGAGATACAAATAAAGGTACCAGGGACACGAACAACAACAGGGCCGCGGATGGAAATGAAAAGGCCAGTGAATACATGAGGGCAGAGAGTATCATACTATTTCTTCTCCAGGTATTCTTCCAGGCGGTCAAGACCTTCCTTGATGTTCTCTAGGGAGTTGGCGTAAGAAAACCGAAGAAACCCTTCCCCACCACTGCCAAAATCAATACCCGGTGTCACTCCAACCTTCACGGTATCGATTATATTAAATGCTTCAGCATATGAATCACTGCAAAATTTTCGGGCATCGGCAAACACGTAAAAAGCACCCGTTGGTTCCACATGTATAACAAATCCCATGTCACGCAACCTGTCTATCATGTACCTTCTTCGGGTGTCATAGGTGCTTCTCATGGCCTCTACGTCGTCATCAGCTTTCGTCAGGGCAGCGATGCCGGCCCATTGCACGAAACTGTTGGCGGATATCATGAAATTCTGATGTATTTTCTGCATAACGTCTGAAAATTCAGGGGGGAATATACAATATCCCAGCCGCCATCCTGTCATGGCATACAGTTTAGAAAAACCGTTTATCACAAATGCCCTGTCAGTATATTCCAGTATTGAATGGGCTTCATCTTTGTAGACCAGCCCATGGTATATCTCATCTGAGATTATATACTGATCAGAAAATTGAGAAATTTCACTAAGCTGCTCATGATTCATTACTACACCGGTCGGATTTGACGGGGAATTTATAACAATGGCCCTTGTCTTGCCGCACACATTTCTTCGAATGTCATCCGCTGTGTATTGAAATCCATTTTCAGGGCTGGTTGCAACTTCCACCATTTCACCGCCGGTTGCCGTGATAAAATTCGGGTAACAGGCATAACCCGGATTAGAAACAATCACCTGGTCATTATCATTCATAATGGCAATCATGGCAAAAAGAAATGCCGGTGAGGTTCCTGAAGTCACAAGCACCTGGTTTGGGGTAATATGAACACCATATTTTTTTTTGTAATATGAGCAGATTTCTTCCCGCAGTTCAGGCAGGCCCATGGCATGGGTATATTTTGTTCTCCCTTCACGCATGGCTTTTACTGCTTCGTCCTGAATAACCGCAGGAGTAGGAAAATCCGGCTCACCCACTTCAAGGTGTATAACCTTTTCTCCGGCTTTTTCCAGCTCTGCCCCTCTTGCCATAACGTCCATTACGATAAATGATGATAAACGTCCAGCCTTAAGAGATATCATTATAAGGACACTCCTGAATATAATTCTCTTGATTATTGAAACTCCATGACAACAGGATAATTTATTCAAGTATAATTATCCAAACCATTATTCATTTTTGGCTCATTCCGGAATTTTGGGGAAAACCATCATAATTCATTTTATGTCTATAAATCATTATTAACAATCCAAAAAAGTTTATAATATCATACGGCTTTAAATACATGAAACCGCCCGCTTCGCTCGACGCCGTGCTGAGCGACGCCGAAGCATAAACGCGGATGATTAGTGAATAGTGAGCCGTGAGAAGTGAACTGATCATTCCCGTATCATCTCTCTGTCATTCCCGCCCCCGCCTGCGC
>JAGYNX010000444.1 GCA_018399855.1 Spirochaetota bacterium | reverse complement strand
TTTTATTATCGAGATAATATTACTTATTTCCATGCTGCTGGTAAGAAAAGGGGTTAATAATCTTGCGGCCCAGGTATTGCTGCTGCCAATTACCATTGTGGTATGGGGAATTCTGTTTTCCGCAACGTATTCCCAGGAAATTATAGTATCAATTAATACCATAGTGTACTTTTATCCAATTCTTGTGATGACCACTATAATCGCTGGTAAAAGATCTATATTGTTTTATTCTACGTTGAATATAGTTATTCTTTTTATATATTCATATACCACGAATATGAACGGTATATTTACACAGGCTCAGTTTGTGGATTACTTCACTGATGGTGCCAGTTCCATGTTGATCGTTGGGGTTGCCTGTTATAGTTATATCCAGATGAGCGAAAATGCGTATCATATGATTATAAAGTCCCTGAAAGAAAATAGTGAAAATGCCGCATATATTGAATCAATACTTTCGAAAACAAATAAAGAGTCAGTTGAACTTGCCTCTACAACGGAAGAACTTGCCGAAACAGCTTCAACCTTTTCCAGTAACGCGCAAACACAGGCTGCCACGGTAGAAGAGATAACATCAACGGTTGAAGAAGTAACTGCCAGTGGAGAATCAATATTCTCAATGGCAAAGAAACAGTTGGAACTTACACAAAAAGTTCGGGATGAGATGAAGCAATTGTATGATATTGTGAGCAGCGCGGGGGATAATACTAACGAGGCCCTGGGCATAAGGGACAAATTGAACAGCGAGATAGCAAAAACCAGTGAAGAGATTGACGCTACGCAAAAAGAAATACAAGAAACAACCTCAAGCTTTAAGAATGTGCAGGATACGGTGAACATCATCGAAGATATATCAGACCAGATAAACCTGCTTTCACTTAACGCGGCCATAGAGGCAGCACGTGCTGGAGACCAGGGCAGGGGGTTCGCGGTTGTGGCTGACGAAATAGGTAAACTGGCTGACAGCACATCATCAAATCTAAAGTTAATAAACAACCTGTTCACCCGGACGAATGAACAGGTTAACCGTGTTGCCGAGAAAATGGAAACCTTCATAGCATCTCTGAATCGAATGATCGAGTTCGTTGAGGAGTTTGGGTCAAGAATTGATGGTGTTGTTAATCTAACCGCAAAGGACCTGGAATTGAACAGGGTGGCGAATAGTTCACTTGAAGACGTGTTCGCGGAAGCTGAAAATATTTCCAATGCCACCAGTGAACAAAAAACAGCACTGGGTGAGGTTTCTAGAAGTGTGACAATTATAAATGATACAACACAGGAGCTGGCAAACGGATCTGAGCAGCTTTCAGCCAATGCTTCTCAAATAGCCGACTCGGCACAAAACCTGATGAACCTTTCAGAGAGCAGGAAGGCGGATTCAGTATAAACAAACACTCATATGGAGGTTCATTTATATGAAATCAAGTGTATGGCGTACCTGCCTGTGTGTTATAGGCATGATATCTTTTGTTTTTGCTGCTGGGCTGGTATATGGAGAAGACTATACCGGCACATGGATACGGCAGAAAATATTTACCCAGGGGGCCGAGGTGGCTTCAAAGCCCGCAACTCTTAGCCTGACTGCTGATTCGTTCAAGAGTTTCACTGAGCGATGCAATGTCAGTGGGAGGCTCCAGGTTTCCGGGAACAATATGACAATGATAACTAAAAATACAACCTGCCCCAATCACGTGCCAGAAACCGTCACAAAATTTACCTACGAAGTATCAAATGGCGGTCAGAAGATGACTTTGAGGATTGTACATGCGGGAATAGAGGTGAAGGAAGTGTACAGGAGAAAAGAATAAAATATTTGCTTGACTCGTATGTATTTAATGTGCATATTTATGCATATGAGAACTACATTGAACATAGATGATGAATT
>JAGYNX010000443.1 GCA_018399855.1 Spirochaetota bacterium | reverse complement strand
AAATAATTATACATCTTCCTGGCATTTTGAAGGTCAGAAAAACCAAACACCACTCCGCAATGGTCGGTTATTTCCTCAGGAACAGGCAGCATGGTGTATGATATAGACTTGTCATGTTCACTTGATTGTAACCACTGATCTGCGCGTATACCTTCATTTACCGATGAAAATGTCACAAGGTAATTTATTTTTCGAACGGGAAGTACTTTCAAAAATATCGCTACGACATGAAGTTTCACACCGAGGGCGTAAAACTTCATTCTTTCCATTAACGTCTCACCGTGAAACCCTTCTCCCCTTTGTATTTCTACAACATGCGAACCATCTTCTTTTCCCGTGTATATCAACCGGTTGCCTGTTTCATAACACCACCTGCTGATATCATTCTTAAACTCCGCGTCATCTGCGAACACGGTAAGATGCTCACCTGTCACCATCGAGTTCATTTTACGTGACACCATGGAAACAGGTAAAGGACACATATAGCCACGAGTATCGACTGTATGTTTTTCTTTCATAATTACGTTTCCTTTTAAAATATCATAAACGTAATTCAACATTTAATGATGGTCAAGAATATTATATATATAAAACACACTATTCATTGACAAATTTATACTACAAATTAATGTATCAAAAAAACCGGGAGATTACCAATGAAACAGCTTCAAAAAGAGCAACTTACGAAAATTCCCAACAGAACTGACCATACATGTTTTGGATGCGGACCTGGCAATCAGCATGGATTACAGATGGAATTCTATACTGATGGTAACATGGTCTATTCCTGGGTTAACATTAAACAGCATTTTCACGGATGGGTAAATCTCACGCATGGTGGAATACTCTGTACATTATTCGATGAAATCATGAGTTGGACTACAATTTACCTGATGAAAAAATTAATTCTCACAAAAAATATATCAGTAGATTTTCTAAAACCAGTATATGTTCAGAATAGCATACGTGTTGAAGGTGAGATAATCGAACATAAAAATGAAAGGGAAGCCATAGTTGAAGGACGGATGTATAATGCTGACAATCAACTTTGCGCAAAATCCAGGGGAACCTTCGCGCTGGTTACACTTGAAAAATTGAAATCTCTTGGCAATTTCCCGCAGGAAGAGATCGAAGTCTTACAGGACATGATGGCAATGAATGGGGTGTGATGTATTCACATTTCATGAAACTTCATGTATGTATAATAGCGAAACTTTATCATGAAATAACGGTTTGCCAGTAACTTTTTCCCCATGAAATTATACGGGGAATAATCTATAGGGTTTGCAAGTATTGCAATTAATCGTGCTGATTGGTCAATATTCATTGTTTTTATGGTTTTCTCAAAATGATACTCCGCTGCCCGTGACAGGCCGAAAATACCATTACCCCATTCGGCATAATTGAGATACAGCTCGATTATGCGATCTTTGGGTAACATGGCGTCCATCTGTAAAGCGATTAAGACTTCTAAATATTTACGAATAAGTATTTTCTTGGGTATAAGAAACAGGCTTCTGGAAATTTGTTGAGTAATAGTACTGCCCCCGAACATCCTGTACCCGACTTTCATATTTATCACGTATGCACGCTTTATAGCTTCTATGTCAATTCCGGGGTGCTCGTAAAATTTATAATCTTCCGTTGAAATTACCATTTTTACAAAATTATCAGGTATATCATGAAGGGGGACATATTCAACCGGTTTAACATCCTGTCCGAATACAAATTCCCTGTATAACATTAGACTTGTAGTTGGCGGGTTGTAATAATTGAGATACAGCATTATAAATCCCATCAATACGAAAAACACAAGATGGGAAAATACGGTAACCTTTAAAGTAGTTAACCATATTTTTTTTATAGTGATCTTTATACGTTCAAGTGTTTCAAG
>JAGYNX010000442.1 GCA_018399855.1 Spirochaetota bacterium | reverse complement strand
CAGCGAAGCCTCAATCAATACATATCCAGGGAAAAAATTCCGCTCTTTACTGATTTTTTTACCGTTTCGGATTTGATAAACCTTTTCTGTTGGTATTAAAACCTGTTCAACAAAATCCTTAAGATCACCTTTCGCGATTTCGTTTTCGATATATTCTTTTACTTTCTTCTCTTTTCCTCCTATTGCACGAAGAACATACCATTTTCTGCTGTTTTCGCTCATTCCACCTCCTGGTTTCTTTAATTAATAAAATAACCCATAGATAAAATTCATTATGTTTTCAAAAGAGAAATCCATAATAAATATTACGAGTGATATAATTAAGGAAGCAACCATTACTACTAATGCACTATTTTGTAATTCTTTCCACGTTGGCCATGTCACTTTATAGATCAACTCTTCATAGGCCTCTTGTATGTAAACCTTTATTTTCATACGATTATAATTGTTTATTTAATCGGTATCGTATGCCTGCCTGTTCGGCACACAGGGAACTCGTCCCGTCCCGATAGCCATCGGGATCGGGGCTCATTTCATTTTGTTTGTTTACTGTATCGGATGGTACGCATTACCTATACGTATTGCTGTTATGATCCGCTGTACTATTTCATCCGAAAACATGTCCCGGATTCTGCCCCGGGACATAGTTACGCCCTCTATTTTATACGAATTATTCAATAATTTCAGTTACCTGTCCTGCTCCTACGGTACGGCCTCCTTCGCGTATGGCAAAACGAAGCCCAACATTCAGTGCAACAGGATAAATCAGGGTAACTTCAATTTCCACGTCATCCCCAGGCATAACCATTTCCCTTCCTTCCGGAAGATGGATCTCACCTGTTACATCAAGGGTACGCAGGTAGAACTGTGGACGGTAATTGTTATGGAACGGTGTATGCCGGCCACCTTCTTCTTTTTTCAAAACGTATACACTTGCTTTAAACCTGGTATGAGGCGTGATAGAACCTGGTTTTGCCAGAATCATCCCACGTTTAATTTCCTTTTTATCAATACCACGCAGCAATAAACCCACATTATCACCTGCTTGTCCGTCGTCAAGAATTTTACGGAACATTTCTACCCCTGTACATACTGTTTTCTTTCCTTCAGCGCCCAGACCGATAATCTGCAGTTCGTCCCCTGTATGGATAACACCTGTTTCAATACGTCCGGTAGCAACGGTTCCACGGCCTGTAATGGAAAAAATATCTTCAACCGGCATCAGGAAAGGTTTATCTACATCACGCTGAGGAAGCGGGATCCATGAATCACAAGCATCCATAAGTTCCATAACCTTGTCTTCCCATTGTTGTTCCCCGTGCATTGCGCCCAATGCAGAACCCCTGATCACCGGAGTTTTTTCGCCTTCAAACTCATAGAAATCAAGCAATTCACGAATTTCCATCTCTACCAGTTCCAGCAATTCTTCATCATCAACCATATCCACCTTATTCATAAACACAACCAATTTCGGCACGTTTACCTGGCGGGCAAGCAAGATGTGTTCACGGGTTTGCGGCATCGGCCCGTCTGTGGCAGCCACTACAATGATGGCACCATCCATCTGGGCAGCTCCCGTAACCATATTCTTCACATAGTCGGCATGCCCCGGACAGTCAACATGGGCATAATGCCGTTTCTCGGTTTGATACTCCACATGGGCTGTGTTAATGGTAATGCCCCTTTCTTTTTCTTCAGGAGCATTGTCGATGGAATCAAACGACTTGATCTCAGAAAGACCTCTTTTTGCTAAAACCATGGTAATAGCAGCGGTGAGGGTAGTTTTTCCATGGTCAACATGGCCAATTGTACCGATGTTGACATGTTCCTTATCCCTTACAAATGTTTGTTTAGCCATAGCTGTAAAATTTTAATTTATTGTTTCAATTCATCTGAGCCGAAG
>JAGYNX010000441.1 GCA_018399855.1 Spirochaetota bacterium | reverse complement strand
AGCATTTCGAGGTAGCCTCTTTCGTGTATCATACGGAGGGTGACGGGGAAGTTGATGTCGTATATCCAGCTCATTTGCATCAGTTTCAGGTCGTTGCAGCTGGCAAGGTGTTCCATGCGGGGGATGCGGCCTTCCAGTATCTCTTCGCATATCTTTTCGGAGATGGTATGATTGTCGGGCAGGCCCAGCATGGCGGATATTGCCTCCGAGTCGTTGTCATGGTAATAGCCGGTGACCACCCTGAATATGTCCAGCTTGTCAGCGTCACGCAGCATCTTTGCAAGGAAGAGAGCTTCATCGTCACCTTCTTCCGGCAGGGCCAGCTTGTTGTGATGCCGTATGGCAAATTCCAGCATTTCCGCGTGGTGAGGCTCACAATCATCAAGCAGGTTGTGTTCATGAATGACTTTTAACCCAAGTTCGGCGTGATCCTCCGAGCGGGAATCGGCGAAGGTGCCGTAGTCGATGTACTGGCGGAACCGTCCCACGTCGTGCAGCAGCGCTGCCATAAGTGCCATAAGGGTCAGAGCCTCATCACATCGCAGTTGTACCGCGATGATGCGGATCCCGTCCTGCACCTGTAATGTATGGTCTTTCTTGAGAAGAAGCTCTTCTGCCTCAGCAGGATGTTCATGTATGCATGAATCAGCGTAATCGATAAACCAGTTCTCAAGCTGTTGTAACTTTTGATGTGTCATGTATGCGTACTCCACCCCGAACTTAACAATGGCAACCACTGATACACTGAGAAACGGAGATGTTATCTCTTGTTCACGTTATATTATTTCTTCCAGATTGTGTACCGTTAACAAGGTTCGGTGTATAATATTTATTATTGTCTCTTCTCTTCAATAGTTATTAAGGTTTTTATCAAAACTATACCTGAGAATAAGCCTCTAAAAAATACTCCCTGAACGATACGATATGAATGAATTAATAATAATATACGCTATACAATGATACTACCCCGATCAACTCTCCGCGCACTTTGTGTCTCTGTGCCTCTGTGTGAGGCCGTTAAGTAATATCTTATCAACAGCCCCATGATCAATCACCTGACTTCATGCTGTCAATATATTAATTTGCATTTAAAATGTTTGACAAGATTAACATTACTCTATTAGAATAACAACATATTTTTATTACTTTTTAAGGAGGAATTATGGCCGTTTTACCAGATACTGTAAAAAAAGCATGGGAAGAGCACAGCGGGCCTGTTGTGCTGACCACCGTTGACAAAAGCGGCACACCTAACGCCATTTATGCCACATGCGTGGGCATGTACGATGACAGCACCCTTGTTGTTGCGGACAATTACTTCGACAAGACACGAAAGAACATCCTTTCAGGAAGCAAAGCTTCCATACTTTTCATCACCGAGGACAAGACATCATACCAGGTGAAGGGAACCATAGAATTTCATGACAACGGACCCATCTATGATGACATGAAGCGATGGAACCCGGAAAAGCACCCCGGACACGCGGCAGCCACATTGACGGTTGAAGAGGTGTATTCAGGCTCTGAAAAGCTTGCGTAGACCGGTGATTGTGATCCCGGTCCTTTCGGGCCGGGGCCGGCTGAGTCGGTGGGGTCAGAGCATAAGGTTTACCTGCTCGTTCACTACGTATTATGCTAAACCAGACACCAACTTCCCTCCGTGCTCCCCGTGTCACTGTGTCTCCGTGTGAGGCGTTGAGTTCCATTCTACCAGAAGGTACATGATAACACCCCCCAGCAGACCCAGGATACCGCCGCAGAGCAATATGATCACCACCATCACGGGGCCAAGCCCCTTATCGCCGATGACCACGCCGGCCATCTGGGCTACCAGCGTCCACTGCCACTGAATCAGCATGTATACCAGCCATGCGGCAGCAACCCCCATGAAACCGGCAGCTGCTGCCTGC
>JAGYNX010000440.1 GCA_018399855.1 Spirochaetota bacterium | reverse complement strand
CTTGAGCCAGTCCACGGTAAAAGTGACCGCTCGTTTGAAAGCTGGTTCATGCAATCCGTAACTCCACAGGTTTGACAGGAACTCAATAATGAGGCCATTGTCATACAGCATTTTTTCGAAATGCGGAACAGTCCATTGCCCGTCAACGGTATAGCGGTGAAAACCACCCCCAACATGATCAAATATACCCCCGGTGGAAATTGAAACACCGCGCTGATATGCCGCGTCCCTCAGTTCGGAAGCATTCTCAGGTGAAAGCCTGCTGCCACGCAGCACAAGTGAAGCGTGAGGGATCATGGGAAAGCGTGGTTCATCATTATCATCATCACCTGGAGAGATCACCTCCATTGCCTTCTGCATACCCGGGAAAAGAAGGTCACCGGAAAGTGATGAAGATTGTAGAGACTCAAGTGATGCTGATTTTTTGAGTATATCCAAAATCTCACTTTTGAAATGTTGAAGTTTATCTTTTTCATTATCATAGAAGTTGCGCACAGAACGCAATACTTCAAGAAAGGCAGGCCTGCCCAGTCGGGGCTCAACGGGAAAGTATGTACCGCCGAAAAATGGCACCAGGTCTTTTGGAGTGAGAAAAATGTTGAGTGGCCAGCCACCCTGTCCTGTCATAACCTGCAGCGCCTGCATGTACACGCTGTCTATGTCAGGGCGTTCCTCCCTGTCCACCTTAATGGGAACAAAGTTAGCGTTCATAAATTTCGCGATTTCAGGGTCAGAGAAGGCTTCTCCCTCCATCACGGTACACCAGTGACAACTTGAATATCCTATGGATAGAAATATAGGCTTATCTTCTTCTTCAGCTTTCTTCAGGGCTTCGTCACACCAGTACCACCAGTCAACGGGGTTGTGGGCGTGTTTTCGAAGATACAGGCTTTTGCTTTCAATTAACTTGTTTGGCATTTCATTTCTCCAGTATTCATCCATAATAATACATTGACATAAATCTTTCAAGCACGCAGAATATGTTATTCAAATTATCAATAGACTGGAATAGTATAATGCTGAACCTGCAGGTATTTCAACCCTTTGTTGTGGCCCTCATACTAGGGTCACTGTTGGGATTTGAACGTGCCTTCTCTGTGAAGATGGAAGATAACAGGGAGGACGTGTTCGCCGGTATACGAACCTTTTCACTCATCTCACTGCTTGGCTGCATTGCCGCCTACCTTGACCGAGAGCTGGTACCGGGAATACTGCTCTTATCGTTCGCGGCCATAATTGTGATTACCTCCGTTTCTTATTACATCAGCTTCTTCAAGCATAATGACAGGGGAATCACCACCGAAGTAAGCATATTCATCTGCTTCTCCATCGGGATACTGGTGCAAATGGGAAATGTCCAGGTAGCTACCTTTATTACAATACTTGTTGCTATTATACTCTACCTTAAAAGAACAACCGACGACCTCTCACGGCGAATAGAGGGGGAGGACATCAGGGCCGTGCTGAAATTTGCTATTGTCACCTTTGTCATACTCCCCATATTCGACCCGAAATTTCACCTCACCCTTGATGATATAGGGCCAATACACAGGTTGTTTGAAAGTGAATCCCCGGCATTGCTGGCAATAGAACTTGTGAATCCACATACCGTATGGCTCATGGTCGTATTGATATCAGCCATAAGTTTTACCGGTTATTTTGCCATAAAGCTGTTGGGCAACCGTAAGGGAGTAGGGCTCACCGGCCTCATGGGGGGGATAGTTTCGAGTACAGCCACCACCATGGAATTTTCACGAAGAAGCAGGCTGAATACTAACCAGTACCTCCCGTTTTCACTTGCCATTATTCTTGCCTGTACCATCATGTTTCCCCGTATCCTGGTTGAGGTGCTTGTGGTAAATGCAAGACTGGTGCCCTCACTTTCAATTACAATGGGGTTTATGGCTGTTGCCGGTAT
>JAGYNX010000044.1 GCA_018399855.1 Spirochaetota bacterium | reverse complement strand
GTATTTATTATACGCCATGCAATTGTATCCTATCTCAGCGTTATTTCAACAGTTTTATTTAAAAGGCTTCTGAGAATCAGTAACGGGTAACGGGTAACGGGTGACGGGTTAAGTCCATTGACATATACATCTTTGCCAGAGTGGAACCATGCGAAACATCCATTTCAAGACGATTAATACTAATGTATTCAGGTAACATCTGCTGTACCGTCGTGCTAAACCCGTTACCCGTTACCCGTTACCCGTTACCCGTCACCCGTTTCTATATTATTTCCTTCATACGGGTAATAATTATTGACTATTTTGCCGATACTATATATACACTATGCAATGTTTTTTTAGAGACATAATCACGCCCACGCTCGCCAGTTTTTACACAGGGATAGAGAGATGAAAAAGACCATAATGATTATCGGTGGGGGACTGCTCCAGGTTCCGGCCATACAGGAAGCAAAAAAGATGGGATTGCAGGTTATCGTCACCGACTATAATCCCAATGCACAGGGAATGCGGTACGCGGATATTCCCATCGTAATGAGTACCCGGGATATTGAAGGTTCCGTGCGGGTAGCCAGGGCACAGAATGACATAACCCCCATCAGTGCCGTTCTCACAGTGGGCACCGATGCCTCCATGACGGTTGCCGCGGTGGCCAATAGTCTCAGCCTTCCCGGAATAAAATTTGAGGACGCCGAGGCAGCCACCAACAAGATCAAGATGCGCACACGCTTCCGTGAACATGGCGTGCCTTCCCCGGATTTTTTTCCCGTGTGGTCTCTCTCTGATGCCAAGAAAGCCTTTGAAACCCTTGCCCTGCCGGTAGTGCTCAAACCCTCCGATAACATGGGTGCCCGCGGGGTAATGCGCATAGATAACAAGAACCAGCTGGGTGACGCATTTTCCTTTGCCAAGAACGCCTCTCCAAGTGGCGAACTCATCATGGAAGAATTCATGGAAGGACCCGAGCTTTCCATTGACGCGGTAATATATAACGGTGAGATCACCATTACCGGTGTTGCTGACCGCATCATCGAGTATCCCCCGTATTTTATCGAGACGGGGCATACCATGCCTTCTCACCTTGACCCGGAGCTGCAGCAGACCGGCATTGAAATAATGCAAAAAGGGATACACGCCCTGGGCATCACAACCGGATGTGCCAAGGGGGACATAAAGATAACCCCCCATGGAGCAAAAATTGGCGAACTTGCCGCGCGGCTCTCCGGCGGCTTTATGTCCGCCTATACCTATCCCTATGCCTCGGGTGTAAACCTTATCCGCGCCGCCATCGAGGTTGCACTTGGCCGTGAACCATCAAACCTTGATCCCATCTACGACAGGGTTTGTATTGAACGTGCCATCATCACCATGCCGGGTGTGGTAAAAAAGATAACAGGTCTTGAAGAAGCACTGGCTATCCCCGGTATAAAAGATATCTTTCTTAACGTGAAACCCGGCGACAGGGTTACGCCCCCTCGTTCAAACGTGGAAAAGGCGGGAAACATTATCGCGGTGGGCCAGACGGTTGAAGAGGCCGAGCACGCGGTCGTGCAGTGCATGGAGCTTCTCACCATACAGGTATGCGAAGAACCCAAAATCAGCATGGAAGAGATCCGCCTGGCTGCCAGGGAAAAACTCAAAAAAACCTGTTACGCGTGTAAGAACTGTAACGGCCGTGATTGTCCAACCGGGGTTCCCGGCATGGGAGGAACGGGCACCGGGGCTTCCTTCAGGCGCAACATCGAGGCACTGCATAACTATAAAATAAACACACGCCTTATTCACTCTGTATCTGACCCCGACACCGGGTCATCCTTTTTCGGTATGCCCCTGTCATTACCGGTTATGGTAGCCCCCATTACCGGTGCCGTTACCAACATGGGGGGGGCCATTGACGAACTGGAATACAACCGTGCGGTGGTGAAAGGCTGCATGGAGGCAGGTTCCCTTGCCTTTGTGGGAGACGGCGCAACACCCGGCAAGTACAAGATCGGGCTGCAGGCCCTTGAAGAGCATAACGGCCTGGGGGTCCCCATCTTTAAACCCAGGAGTGACAACGATGCCATCATAACCCGTATCAAGGCAGCCGAGAAGGCGGGTGCCGTGGCAGTTGGCCTGGATATTGATGCCGTGGTATTTAAGACCATGGCAATGAAAAACCAGGCGGTAGGGCCAAAAAGTATCGAGGAATTGCAATACCTTATCTCAACCACTACCCTTCCCTTCGTGCTAAAGGGAATCATGAACGTGAAAGACGCGGCGCTGGCCGTTGAGGCGGGGGCCCATGCCATCATTATATCAAATCACGGTGGTCGTGTGCTTGATGAAATGGTGGGCACCATGGATGTACTGGAAGAAATCGTCCGCGAGGTGGGAGGATACGTTCGCATCATCATAGACGGTGGATTTCGAACCGGGGTTGACATCATCAAGGCCCTTGCCCTTGGGGCCAACCATGTGCTTATCGGACGTCCTGTAGCCATTTCAGCAGTAGGCATGGGAGCGCAGGGTGTGGCCTTCTATCTCAATACCATTAAGCGGGAACTTGCCAAGGCCATGATCCTTACCGGTTGTCAGAGCCTTGAAGAGGTCTCCGGAGAGATAATAAAGAAGATCCATGCCCGATCATTTCAACCTGTTGAGCAATAAGTTCTAACTGCGCGGTTTATGAAACGAATTTTCACCATTTCGGCCATACTTATTCTTTTTTCCTTTTCACTGGCAGGCACACCGGCCACGGTTACATCCCTGCATGGCCGGTGGAAATTACTCTACACGGGGCCTTACGGCTACGAATTCAGGTTTTACAAAAATTACCGCGCCGTGTGTATACTCTACCTTAAAACCAGCGCCCTCATCTTCAAGGGGGTCTATACCGTGGAAGACGATCACACCCTGAGAATAAACCTCTACGAGATGAAAAACGAAAAGAGGGTATATCACCCCGACACCCGAAAGGGTTTCACAAAAATTAAATCTTCTCATTTTACATTCAAAACTGAAATTAAGGGCTCCGGAAAAAACAGAACCCTGGTACTTGACCCCGGATCAATTGTCATTGACGGTAATACATGCGACGGCTATTTTGAACCCGGTATCAGGTTAAAAAAAACCAGGTGAGCTGTCCTTTATGAAAATTGAAAACATCCGCATTCCGGTTCGAAACAACCATTTTTTGGATGGACGGCTCTTTTCCCCGTCCGCAACCCCCGGGGGAGTTATTGTATACAGCCATGGACTTTTTTCTTCCAAAGACGCCTACAAGATCAATACCATGGCCAAAGACATCGTGGAAGGGGGATTCATTCTTCTTACCTTCAGTTACGGCTATACGGCGGATTACACCACCGGTAACCCCCTGCATATAACACTTGATGATACGGTTGCTGATTTGCACGACGCGTGCCTCTTTGCCGCGCAGAAATGGTCACTCCCCCTGCATCTTTTCGGTTCAAGCATGGGGGGAGCCGCCTCACTCTGGCTGGCAACCGGCACAGACCTGCACCTTTCCAGCCTGACCCTGCTGGCCACACCGGTTGACCTGAAGGGCCTGGCCATGCTTCTCACGGGGGAAAAGGCCGCTGAAGAGCTTCCGGATGAAGGATCTCTTTCAGCCGGAGAATTTTCTATTACCAACCGGTCACTGAAAGAACTTGCAGATGTTGATATGAAATCAAGACTTCGCCGCATAACCACCCCCCTCCTGATAATCCACGGGGGGATGGACGAGGTGGTTGATCCTAAAAATGCGTATCTCATATTGGAAAAGGCGGGTGGTGAAAAGAAACTGTATATCATCGAAGACGGCGACCATTCACTTACCGCCCCCCATCATCTTGCGATTATTACCAGCCAGCTGCTGTCCTGGCTCTCACAGCATTCCTGATATTATTTCAAAAAACAGGTGGTATATTGGCCTTCGTCCCATGCAGCTTTGCCTGTATGAGACTACCCAGTGATGAAAGGGGGTTCACGCCGGCAAGGGCCAGTGTGCTCACCTTCATCTGTTTTGTCAGTCCGTGAATGGTCTCCGCCAGGTTGTTGCACCCATGGCTCATGGTTACCAGGTTTTTTCCCGCTCGCTGTTCAATTTCCATGCCGTAATCCTGTATGGCACAGCTGCCGGCGATATGTACCGGCCCGGTTATCTTCGCCACCTCTTCTGGATCAATACCCTTTCCCATCAACACGGTAAAGCCACCCCTACCGTCGAAATCCGAGTGAAATACCTCCATGCAGGTCTCAGTATTCCTTCTACAGCCCTCCCTGCAGCAGCGTTCCTTTCCCCGAAGTATCTTCACGTCAGGGGGATATCTATCAAGCAGTTCATGGGTAAGCTTTTTCTTTCGCTTGTTGTATATGTCCTTGTTCACTATCTCGATGCTGGAAAGCCTGCTCTCCCCGAGGTTCTTCTGTGCGGCAAGGGTGAGGTGTTTTACATTTTTAAGAGAATACCCGATGAAAGATGCCCCCACCACGTCAACCGCCATGGGGTCTGGCCCGCCGATGAGGCAGTTCATTGGTACGATACATTCATCCAGGTTTTTCCCGGCAATATAATGCCCGTGGTTGGTGGCCACCAGGCCGTCAATTACCACGAAATCAGGCCGTATCACCTGGTAGATGTCTGCGAACTTCTGATGCAGCCTGAAGTTGTGATCGGCAATCCGGCTGAACTGGTGCACCAGCCCGAACTGGTTCTTAATGGAAAGGGTTACCTCTGTCATGGAGTGGGTCTTCAGCTTGGGCAGTGACACATACAGGTTCTCATCCCCTTCGAGTATGAGCTTCTGGTATACGAAAGACGAGATATCGATGAACTGTTCAACCCCTTCCAGGTACACCGGCACCGAGTCAGTTTCATCAAGGTATACCGGTATGGCACCCGTTTCCCTGCACACCTGTTCCATCCCCGTGGCCTTGAACACCAGGCGGGTAAAATTACCCTGGGTGCAGTTCTCGATCACGTATATATTCCTGGCTCCCCCCTCCCTGAAATACTGTATAACCCCGCGTATCACCCGGGGGTCGGTGTAGCTGTACATCTTCAGGTCAATGGCGTTCACCTTCAGGTACACGTCCCCGCTCTTTTTCAGCAGTTTCTTCGCCCCGCCAAAATGGTCGAACACCTGCCGCACCGCGATGTCAATCCCGGGAAGTGTATCTGCAAACATCACCTGTGCTGCTTTCTTCTTCACTGTTTTTTTCTTCGCTGTCTTTTTAACCGCCATCACCAACTCTCCTGTTCACGGTTTCACTGTCCTGTTTCTAATCCTTTCCGTGAAGATTAAGATATTATCCCTCATTGTAAAAATAGTATACCATAATATATTAATTATCGGGAAATTCACGCAACATAAAAAAATATCATCTGTGTTAATCTGTGTGTATGCTTCGGCTTCGCTCAGCACAGCGTCGAGCAAAGCGAGCGGTTTCATGTCTTTAGATCTGTATAATAGTTTCCCAATATTCCCAAATGAGCCAAAAATAATTTTTCACGAAGGCTTGACGAATGATATACTAACGGCATATATATATTATGCGATTAAACTAACTTTTATGGAGCGTATGTAATGTTGACAATCTACGTGCTGGTATTTGGGATCTTCGTTGCGACGGTGGGACTGGTTGAACTGCTGCTGCCCTCGGTAATGATGAAAATATGGCGCTACTGGGTATCCCACAGGCTGTTCTTCCTCTACGGCATACTGCTTATGGCGGCGGGGTTCCCCCTTACCATTTATAACGGGGCACGATTTGAAACCATCATCTTTATTATAGGGCTTGTGGTGGTATTCACGGGGCCTTTCGTGCTGCTGTATCCCCATAAAATGGGGGGACTGTTTCTCCAGGGAATGGAAGAGATGAGCCCCCGTGGACGAACAATTGCCATCCTCTTTGATGCCGCTGTCCGCATTACCGCGGGACTCATCTGTGTATTCAGTGCCCTGGTGGAGCTGAAGATGATATGACCGGTTCTACACGGCCACCACGTTTACCAGCTTGCCGGGCACCACGATCACCTTCTTGATGTCTTTACCGTCGGTAAAATCTTTCACCCGTTCATCTGCAAGTGCCATCTTTTCCAGGTCGTCCTTACCCATGTCTGCTGCTACCATGGCCTTTGAACGTATCTTTCCGTTCACCTGGAACACCACCTCTATCTCGTCCTTAACCGTCAGCTCTTCGAGGTAATCCGGCCATGTATGGTCGATGAGCATTCCTGAATTACCCAGCATCTCCCACATCTCGTCTGCCACGTGAGGCACGAAGGGGGCAAGCATGAGCACCAGTTTTTCAAAAAGCTCAGATATCACCAACCGTCCTTTCTCGCTCTGGGCAAGTTTTTCATCCAGCTGGTAGAGTGCGTTTACCAGTTCCATCATTCGGGCGATAGCGGTATTATACTGCATCCGCTCGGCGATATCACGGGTAACCACCATCACCGTTCGGTGAAGTTCTGAGCGAAGTTTTTTAAGATCACCCTCCAGGGTTACCCCGTCAAAGGAATAAGAGGGGGTATACAGCTCACTGTATTTCTGCAGTATTCTCCATACCCGGTTTACGAACCTGAAGCATCCCTCCACGCCCTTCTCTGACCAGTCAAGATCCTTGTCAGGCGGTGAAGCGAACAGCATAAATAAGCGGACGGTATCGGCACCGTACATGCTGATAATCTCGTCGGGGTCAACCACGTTCCCCTTGGACTTGCTCATCTTGGCCCCGTCCTTGATCACCATTCCCTGGGTGAGCAGTTTCTTGAAGGGTTCCCTGCACTTTACCAGGCCAAGGTCGTTGAGCACCCTGGTGTAGAACCGGGCATACAACAGGTGCAGCACCGCGTGTTCGATACCGCCGATGTACTGGTCAACCGGCATCCAGTAGTCCACCTCGTCAAAGTCGAATATCTCTTTCGATTTTGGCGAGGTAAACTTCGCGAAATACCATGACGAATCCACGAAGGTGTCCATGGTGTCTGTCTCACGGGTGGCCGCACCGCCGCATTTTGGGCAGGTTGTATTAATGAACTCATCCATGGTCACCATTGGGGAGCGTGAGTCACCGTGAAAGTCAACCTCGGTGGGCAGTTCCACCGGAAGCTGGTCTTCGGGTACGGGCATCGCACCGCATTTTTCACAATACACCACCGGGATGGGACAGCCCCAGTACCGCTGCCGGGATATCAGCCAGTCCCTGATGCGATACTGTACCTTGCGCCTGGCGAATCCTTCTTTCTCGGCATGATCAGATATCTTCTCCATGGCTGTCACGTTGTCTACACCGTCAAAAGGACCGGAGTTCACGCAGACACCCTTCTCCACGTAAGCATCGGGCATCGTTGCGACATCCAGCGGCTCATCAGGGTTATCTATAACGATCTTAATAGGTATACCGTATTTTTTCGCGAATGCAAAGTCACGGGTATCATGGGCAGGCACCGCCATGATGGCACCGGTTCCGTATTCCATCAGCACGAAGTTTCCAACGTACAATGGCACCCGTTCACCGTTAAAGGGGTTGATCACTTTCAGCCCGGTGTCCATCCCCTCCTTTTCTTTCTCTTCGGACACCCTGTCAACAAGTGACTGCGCCCTGGCATTTTCAATATATTCACGCACTTTCGGATCGGTCACCCGGTCAAGAAAGGGATGCTCGGGGGCGATCACCATGAAGGTAACCCCATACACCGTGTCCGGCCTGGTGGTAAAAATTGGAAAATCCTCACCTGTCTCAAGCTTGAATATAATCTCAAGCCCGGTTGATCTTCCGATCCAGTTCTTCTGCATGGTCAACACACGCTCAGGCCAGCCCTCTTTCAGTGTTTCGGTTCCCTTTAGCAGGTCATCGGCGTAATCGGTAATCTTGTAAAACCACTGGCTCAGTTCTTTTTGGTTCACCTGTGTCTCACATCGCCAGCACAGGCCGTTTTCCACCTGCTCATTGGCAAGCACCGTGTTACAGGTTTCACACCAGTTCACAGGAGCCTTCTTCTTGTAGGCCAGCCCCTTCTCGAACATCTTGCCGAACACGTACTGGTTCCACCTGTAGTATTCTTTTGTATGGGTGGCAATCTCACGGTTCCAGTCATATGAAAATCCGAGTTTTTTAAACTGCTCACGCATATGTTCTATATTTTCTTCAGTCCATTTCTTCGGGGGAATGTTGTTCTTTATGGCAGCGTTCTCTGCAGGAAGCCCGAAGGAGTCCCACCCCATTGGATGGAGGACGTTATAGCCACGCATTCTCCAATACCTTGCCATGAGGTCACCGATGGTATAATTCCTCACATGTCCCATGTGTATCCTTCCCGAAGGATAGGGAAACATCTCCAGCAGGTAATACTTCTCCCGGTCATCATCAACCTCACTGGTGAAGACCTCTTCACTGTCCCACTGTTTCTGCCATTTCTTTTCAATCTCGGTAAAGTTATACTCTCGTTCTGCCATACAAATACCCCGTCACGCAACTTCATAAATTAACATACCCGCACCACCCGTGGGCGCCATGTATAGTTCGATGTATTTTAGAGTTTATCTAAAAGTCAAGTAAATCTGGAAAAAAGAACACGTTCTCTGTATCTCTGTGCCTCGGTGGTACTATTTATCCTTCTTCCTGTCAAAGGAATAAGAAGACAAGAACCTGTCTGTTTCCCATGCTTCAAGGAGGGTGCTGTAGGCCTGCAGGATATCCTGGTGGCGCAGCATGCCTATGATAGTATACCCGTCCTTTGCCACTACCGGTATATTCTCGATATCGTATTTCTCGATCTTCTGAACGGCCACGGACACCTGGTCATCTGCGGTTACCACCGGAACGGTGATAATGAGATCACCGGCAATCAGAAGGTCAACCAGTTCATTGTTGATGAGTGCCTGCCGCACCTCTTTCAGCGAAACCACCCCCATCAGTCTCTTCCTATCATCAACCACGTTCACATCACCGTACCTTGAACGAAGCAACTCCTGCAGAAGAGCCTGGAATGGAACACGGTAGCTGACTGTGTCGAAGTCTTTTTTCATCAGGTCTTTTACCTTCACCTGCCCCAGCAGATCTACCTCCCCCATCATGCTCACGTCTATCCCCTCTTCCATTAACTCCGAAGCGTATATAGTACCCTTGTTCACATACACCACCACGATGTATGCCATAATGCTTACCAGCATCAGGGGAAGAATGAAACGATAGTCACTGGTCAGTTCGAACACCAGCATCATGGATGTAAGGGGTATAGAATTTATCCCGGCAAGCAGCCCACCCATGGCTACCAGTGCAAAAACTACAGGGTCAAGGGACAGGTTAAACAGGTAGTTCAATCCCGACGCGAAGATAAAACCGGACATCACCCCGATCCCAAGTGACGGGGCAAACAGTCCCCCGTAGGCACCGGCGTGCAGGAATGCGGCAAGAAAAATTATTTTCAATACCAGCAGCACGCATATTGTGGTAACCGTATACTCATAATTAAGGATACTGTTTATCATGCTGTACCCGCTACCGTACAACTCGTTATACTTCATCAGCACCAAGCCGAAAACCAGTGAAATGGGTATCAGGCGGACATAGATATTACGCACCTTCAACTTTTCATCGAACAACTTTTTAATCAGTTTTGAGAAGAAGAAAAATAATATGGAAATAAAGCCGCAGGCAATCCCAAGCAAAAGGAAGTAGGGGAAATCAGAAACCACCTCAAATGTATATTCCGGTATCTTAAACAGGGCTTCATTTCCCAGGACAGCACGGGAAATAATGTCCGCAACTACCGATGAAATTATAAGTGAACTCAGTGCCTCGTTTTTCAGGTCGTTCAGCAGTATAACTTCTATACCAAAAAATACCCCGGCAATGGGGGCGTTAAACACCGCCGATATTGCCGCGGCAGCCCCCGCGGCTGTATACATCTTCATGTTGTCACTTTTCAGCCGAAACACCTGCGACATGAATGAACCGATGCCACTGCCCATCTTGGCTGCAGGTCCTTCCGGACCAAGGGGTATACCGGTACCGATGGTAATAATGGAATTAAAAAGGTGAAAGACGGTTACCTTGAGGGGAATGAAACCCTTTTTGATGATAAGTGACTTGATGACATTCACCACACCCCTTTCACGGGAAAGGGCGGGAAACATCCAGGTGGTTGTACCTATGATTACAGCCCCGGCAACCGGAACAAGAAACACCATGTCCCTGCTGATCCCGGATACAACCCCCTGGTGACCGGGATCAAAAAGCACCCGCATGTATTCCAGGAGGAAATGGAAAAGCACCGCTCCAAGCCCCGCCAGGACACCAAGTATCATGGCAAAAAATATCTGCGCCACGTATCGTGAGATGTCCGACTCCAGGTAGGAATCCTGTATCCAGCGTCTAAGGTTGGAAAAAAAACTCAGGTAGGAATCTATCTGCTCCTTCATCTTCTCAATTATTTGTTATTCATTATTTCCAGGATCTTCTCAGGTTTCTTCGCCCCGATAACCTGTTTCCTGATATTTTCATCCCTGAGCAAACCCATGATCTGGGAGAGAAGTTTCAGGTATTCCTTGTGCTGCCGTTCACCCGCGGCAACCAGTATTATGAGGTTTACCGGGTTACCGTCAATTGAATCAAACTCTATTCCCTTTCGGGAAATGCCGATGGCAAACGCGATTTTATTGACCGCACGTATCTTCGCGTGTGGAACAGCGATACCAAAACCTATGCCGGTGGTCATTATCTCTTCTCGTTCTTTCAATGCCCTGACAAGTTCATCCACATCCGAGCACACGTCAGACCCTTCAAAGACACGGGCCAGCTCTTCTATGGCATCAAACTTGTTCTTTGATGTAATGTCCTTTATGTAATGTATATCAGTGTATTCTATAAAGTTTTTCATGGTACCCTTTTCCC
>JAGYNX010000439.1 GCA_018399855.1 Spirochaetota bacterium | reverse complement strand
CCTGACCAGGTGGGGAAATTCATTAGCTTTGCCAAACATGTAGCTTAGAAACTGCCTGGCAAATTCATTTATGGTGGACGAAGAAGCGATGATATAATCTATATACTCATCGAAAATGTTTATATTTTTTTCATAGATAGAAAGAACGAGGTCTTCCTTGGACTTATAATGGCTGTAGAGGTAGCCTGCAGATATACCGGCATTCCTTGCTATATCTGATACTGAAGAGCTGGAATACCCTTTTTCAACAACAAGTTCTATTGCTGCATCTTCCAGGTTCTCAATCCTTGATGTGTCTGTTATACGTGCCATAATCACCTAATTTGAATGGGCATTCATTCATTTATAATATACTTCGCATAATTGTCAAGAAAAAAGAACATTGAATATAATAAAAAGTATTTGTACTTAACCTTCGCACATGCGATAAATACCCTGAGGTGTGCTAAAACCTTATTCCAAGGATACAAACAACATGAATACCACACTGTCCCCCTGGACTATTTCACTGCGTCTTTTGTTTCTTTCGCTTCCGTTGCTTTTGAATGATTTCTACCTCCCCCTTGTCCCAGAAGACGCGGTAACGCTTGACCTGGTAATTGACATCATCATCTACATCGGCTGGCAGACATCCATCATTTACATGGCATGGCAGGCAGGCTGGTTTACCCTTGACGATCTTGGCATACACAGGAAGGGGGTAAACCGTGAAATCCTATTCGGCCTTATCATACTCATGGTGGTGTTTATCGCCTTGATACTGGTTCTTCTTGCCGGGATGTACATCACCCAACGTTTCGGTTTTGAACTGTCGTCCACATGGTATTTCCCGGTACCGGAGGGATGGCACCCGGCAAAGTCATTCATGTACGTGCTGTATCTCTCTATTACTGCCGGAATTTACGAGGAGATCATCTATCGCGGTATTGTTATCAGGCAGCTGCGTCACGTTACTTCAAGCAGGTTTTTACTGGTGCTGTTTTCCACCCTCCTCTTCATATTAATTCACTGGTCGATGGGGCCGCAAACATGGATCGAAGCTGGTTTGTTTGGCGGCCTGTGGGCTTTCATATTCATCAGGCATGGCTCACTCATCCCCAACATGGTGGCACATTTTCTCTACGATTTTGTTACCATATACGGGCTGCACGATGTCGTAATAAAAGCAATCACCTGAAAGGGAGACACATAAATGAAAAAAATCATTCACACTGACAATGCCCCAAAAGCCATTGGACCATACAGCCAGGCGGTTGAAGCTAACGGCACCCTGTACATATCCGGCCAGGTACCGGTTGATCCCTCCACGGGAAAACTGGTGGATGGGGGTATAAGGAAACAGACCCAGCAGGTTATGAAAAATATCGGCGCCATTCTTGAAGCGGCAGGCTACCAGTATGATGACGTCATCAAGTCCACCTGTTTTCTGAGTGACATGGCACACTTCAGCGATATGAACGAGGTTTACGGCTCTTATTACGCTGAAAACCCACCCGCCCGGGCAGCCTTTGCCGTCAGGGAATTACCGCTTGGGGCCCTGGTTGAGATCGAAACGATCGCCGCAAAATAAATAATACACTATCCCCTTACCTGTTTCCTGTATTTCCCCGGAGAGATGCCTTCGTATCTCAGAAAGACCGAGTTGAAGGTGGAATACGAGTTAAACCCCACGGCCATACCCACCGAGATAAGTGACCGGTCGGGCTCTTCCTCCATGAGTTTTTTCGCCTCGTTCACACGGTACTCGTTAATGAAGGTGCTGAAGTTCTTCTTTATTTTGCAGTTCAGTATTTCTGAAAGCTGATGGGGGCTGATGGCCAGGTCCCCTGACAGGTCTGACAGTGACAGTTCCTCGTCTACAAATACCTTGTCCTCGTTCATCAATTCATATAATCGCTGGCAAATGGTATCCACGTCAAGACCCCGGGTTA
>JAGYNX010000438.1 GCA_018399855.1 Spirochaetota bacterium | reverse complement strand
ACAGCGGCAGGGTGCCTGATGACCGAAAGCCGGTATACCGGGCGTCATCCATTCTCCAGGAATTGTCGTACAGGGTATACGAACATGTTAACCCTTCACCCTTTGACGATTACAAAGAGAATTGCCTGAACAACACACAGCTGCGATTCAACAGGGGACTTGCGTGTGACCTGGTGAAAAAAAAGCTGGGCAGCAGGTACACGGTGCATACCGACGGGTATAACATATACATACAGTACGATTTTTTTCACCGGGACAGTATAAACCACCCGGTTAGCCTGCTGCGAAAGAAAATTCCTGTTATTGATATGAATGTGGGTGACTTCCTGGTATCCCGTGGTTTTACCGCGGCAATTTTCAGGGATACCCACTGGTATGAGCATCTCCGCCATGGCCCGCTGGTGGTACCCCTCGCCAGACACAGGAAAGAGTAACTTTCTAATAATTCGGTGCCGTCCTTTCGTTTCGTTTATCACGCATCCACTTTGGGGAGCTTTCCCAGCATCCACGTTTTTCCCGACGGGCCTCTTCTTCGGCATCAAGCCACCTGGACAGGTAGGGTTCCGGCGGTGAGCCGTATTTTCGCCAGAGTACCGAGTATCCCGAGCGGATCATCAACTCCTCTATGGAAGTATCGTTGAACAGCACGATGGCCAATAGCCGCCCGTAGCGGTCAAACCCGATGGTGCCTCCCGGATTTACCAGGGTGACCCCGTGGCCGGGCTTTAGATGCCTTCTCAGCAGCGCGGTTGCACGCCGTCCTTCGGGCATGGCCCCGCCGTGGCTGTTGCTACGTACCTCGGGGGTGTCTATGAACATCACCCGTACCTTCTTGTCGGTGTAGGCCTTGCCCTGTATGGTGCCGTTCACGGTGATGGTATCCCCGTCAATAACCCGGTTCACCGTTGCCTCTACCGGCCCCCCGGCAGCATTGTTGCTGTAAAGAAACCATCCGGCGGCGGCCAGTGCCGCCATGGAAATCAGTATCCCGCGTTTCATTTCCCTTCCTCCCCCGTGTTGTGTATGTACAGCATGTACCAGTCAAGCACGTGGATCATGCACGAGAAGAGCACGTTCGACTTGTTCTTCTCGATGGGCGGGTTGTCATGGGCGGCGGTGTTTCGCATGTCCTGCACCTGGTTGATCATCTTCTCAACCCGTCGAATCTCCAGGGTGGGCACCTTTTTCAGGTCGATCACCAGCGTTTGTATCATGGTCTCTTCTTTCCGTATCTTCGCGGGTTCATTCACGTAACCGGCGTGCAGCTCCTTCAGCATCCGTTCTACCGCCTTGCCGGCCATCACCGCGCTCACATCAAGGGTCTCCTCGTCGTGATGACGGTAGGCACTGGAAAGGTAATAATGAAGCTGGGGTGACAACAGGTCCCTGAATTTTTCCACCTCTTCCCTGAAGTCCTGGCTGTTGAAGTCGGCCATTACCGGCTCGGCTGTCACATCAGTATCTTCTTTTCTCTTCTTTTTTATAATGAATACTAAAAAGAGTATAACCACGATGAGAATTATCACGGTGATGGCCAGCAGCCACAGGGCAACACGGTGATCACGTGAGGTGTCGAATTGACGCACCTTCTCAAGGTATTCTTCGCTGTTCACCGGTTCCACGGAAAGGTACCAGTGTTTTTCTGTTCCCCACCTGTAGGTACTGAAAAAATTCACCAGTGCATTGTAAAGTTCTGTTTTGTGCACGAGAGATTGTGTAAAGTACACGCCGTTGGTGGGGATGCTTTCGGTGTTTATATGCGCCATGCCTGGATTGTTCAGTTGCTGCAGCATGAAACTTCCACAGAACCCCACTGAGGAAGGGTCTTCAAGTACGTTCTTCATGACCTTTCGGTGTGACCCCGTAAAGAAGACGTTGCGCTGGTTAGGATCAACGGTAATTCCATCCCTCTCAAGTGTCAGCTGCTGCAGC
>JAGYNX010000437.1 GCA_018399855.1 Spirochaetota bacterium | reverse complement strand
TGAGAGATTCGATCTGCTTATCGATCAACTCATGTATATGCTTCTGAATAGCATCTTTAAGAAGGGACTCAACGGTAACCTGGTAATGATAAATTGGACTGATCAACTCACTGTCAAGGATATTGATTGAAAGCTTCACATCATTAACGAACTTGGGTTTCATTGAATTATCTTTGAAAACGCATTTTATTATGGAATATGCATTTTCACCTCTTATGAAGGCACCTACATCTGTTTTCTGTCGTAAAATTGCATTGGTTTCATTTTCAAGATCATTCATACCGCGCTGAATATGCCCCTGGAGATGACCATACATGTTAACCATGGATTTTTCGACTTCACCAGTATTGAACTTATCAGCTCCACCAACTTTATCAAGGAGTTCCGTAATCTCACGTGGTGTATAACGTGCAAGACCTTTCGCTTCCTCACGGTCTGTAAAATCCCTGACCTTCTTTACGAATTCATCTTCCATTGTGACAGTATAACGATTAAACATGTTTACATAAGTCTGGTTCACGTAATTGTAGAGTTTTTCCTTTAAGCCACCCATAACATCAAGGTTTTTCAAAACCTCTTCCGGGAGCTTGTTCTCCATATTATTAAGAACCTTGTCTACTGTTTCATCCAGAACCAGCTTTGCCTCAGCAACTTTATCACGACCTTCCTGGGCAAGTGAATTTCTTGACCCAACAGCACTTGGCTCTGAAGGGTGAACCTTATTGGGGCTTTTTGGGAATTGGGCTATTGACATGTATAGACCTCCTTATCAAATACTTATCATCTTGTTTTGAGTTTTTATATGATTATCCGCGGCGAACTGTATATAGAAATGATTATTGCCAGATTATCGCCGAAGGTTATGCATATATTAATTACGTGTATTCTAAACAAATAGATGCTAACAGTCAAGTGTATAATGTCAAGGCTTTATTTGACACATATAATAAATTTTTAAATTGTACCCGAATTATTCCTCGTAATACTTAAAAGTATAATTGGCAACCTTAAAAATATCACCATCCTGCAGAAACTTTCCCGGTTTTCTGTTCTTATACTCTATTGACTCCTCTCCAGTCATAGACACAGTACATTTAACTTCTCCACTTTCCCGATCAGCTGATATAACTACAGGTTTCCGGACATCGAAGTCTCTGATATTAAGGTGGTTACCTACTCCCCTGCCGATAAAGACCGACTTGCTGTTGGTTTTAGTAAGATTGAACTCTTCAATATATGGCTCAAGAAGCTCATTATTCCAGTATTCAAGCTTTCCTCGTACTTTTAACTCGGCAAGCTTTTTAAGGAAATATATAATTACGAGAACGAACAAAATGACCAGTATTGCAATAAACCATGGACGGGTAAAAAACATTCTCTCACTTTTTCTTTTCTTCTCAATCATCGTGGTCATTTCGCGAGTCAGGTCTTCTGATATACCTTTTTCAGTACCATCCTGGGTGTCAACAAGACTGGTATATTCAGATACGTTTTCTTTTACCTGCCTGGTAATCTCTGCTACCTTTTCATTCTGCTTTAGATTGCCAAGACTGACAAAATGTATAAACCATTCTTTCCCACTATATTTTTCAGCAATACTTTTTATATTAAAATGTGCCCCACCCTGCCATGGTGGCGGATCATCAAGTGCGTCGGTCAGCACCACAATAACCCTCTCCCTGTCAGGATATTCGTCTTCTAGTTTCTGTGCTGTTGCAAAAACCGTTTTGATCATCCTCATGGTATAGGTCCATTTTCCTTTCGCCTCTACCATGGAAATATATTTTTTAATAACATCCCTGTTGCTTTCGTCTTCAACAACAATACGGGGATAAACCTTTACATCAGTATCAAATGTGATGAATGTTATGCTGTCATCCTCTTCAAGCTGATCAATAAAGCGGGGAAGACTATTTTTCACGCGGGACATTATACTTTTTCCCC
>JAGYNX010000436.1 GCA_018399855.1 Spirochaetota bacterium | reverse complement strand
CAGCGAAGTCCGTTAAAGGACGGGGGCTGGCCACAATGCCCGCGGCATGAAGGGACATCCGGTATTTAATGCCTGCCAGCCTGGTGCTGATCTCAATAAGATCTTGATATACCTTGCCCTTCTGACAAATGACCTCCTCTCCACCGGGAATAAGGGATAGGACATCGTCAATATCTATGATGCCCAGTACCTCGGCCACAAGCCGAATGGCTCTCTGAAGGCTTAGCGTATTGAAGGCAGGAATAAAACCGATAGAGTCCCGCCCGTGTTTCAGGGAGAGATACTCGATGACATATGTTCTCGCGTCATGTCCAATATCTATATCGATATTGGTGGAGGGGGTTCGTGGATTAATGAAGCATTCAAAGATTAGCCTGTGATGCAATGGATCGATGTCACTGATCCCGAGGGCATAGCAGATAATGGAGGCGGGGTACCTGCCCCGTCCGGGGGCTACCGGTATGTGGGTATCCCGTGCGTATCGAATGTAATCATGGGTGAAAAGAAAATGATTGGCACAACCATATTCCCGAACAATGGCAAGTTCATGGTTTGCCCTGTCAGTTACTTCACCCTGGATTTCATCATAACGATCCTGCAATCCTTCAAAGACAAGTTTTTCCAGGTATGAATCCGCATCAGCGTTTTCCGGGTAACATGCGGGAAATTGAGGACTCAATACAGGCAATTCAACATTGCACTGTTCGGCAATCTTTACCGTGTTTTCAAGGGCTTCTTCGTCAAATGGGAACCGGGAGTACATTTCTTCAGCACCGGCCAGGTAGTGTTGGTCGGTGGAAAAATCTTTTTCATATGTTCCAACCTGCACCAGGGGATGGTGCGGAATATCATACATGTCGTTGTAGTTATCATGAAACCTGGTGAACACGCTGTGAACTGGTTCGTCACCCGGCTCAAGGTAACATGTGTGGTTGGTCACCACAAGTGGTATACCAAGATCAACGGAAAATCCGTACAGAGAAGGATTTACCATTTCTTCATGCGGTAAAAGCTGGTTATAGTCAGTGGAATGATTTTGCAGGCCGAGATACAGGTGGTCATCACCAAAGATATCCCGGTAGAATTTCAGGCTCATTTCTGCATCATCATATTTTTCATCCATGATCGACCTGCCCACAGCACTGTATGCCATGCCGGTAATGCAGATCAAACCATCGGCATATTCTGCCAGAACTTCCTCATCACCGCCGCATGATATAAACATGATAAGGTTGTTATAGCCTGTCATGTTGCGCGCAAGAAGTACCAGTCCGTTCATTTCGCACCCGAAAATGGGCTTTATGTCATGTTTCCTGCACGCAGCATTGAATTCCGGCACTCCGTAAAGATTACCTGTATCAGTAAGCGCCAGTGCCCACATGCCAAGGCGGGAAGCATGTTCAACCAGTGAAGGTATAGTACACATTCCCTGAAGCAGGCTGTACTCAGAATGAGTCTGCAAATGTACAAAATCATGTTCGGTTTTCATTTGAACTCCTCCCAGTTCTCCACCTTGAAGCCGGGCTTTCGAACCATGGTTACAGCATAGTACGCTGTCATAGCATTATCCCCATACATAAGAGTTATTTGCCAGATGGGCACATCATCCCTTGACCTGCCGTTACGCCAGATGTAATAGCTAGTGTTGTCCATGTTGTAAATGGTTACATTATTTATGAAAATCTCCCATTCTGATTCCAGTTTTTCCAATTCTGCATTTTCGGTTGAACCATTATCTTCTTCATAGTTTATCCTGTAGACAGATTTGTCGGGCATGAGAATGAAGAGGAGTTTCCGGTCAACTACCTTGACCAGGCCGTTCAAAGTTACGTCGTATACCAGGACGGGGTCCGCTGACTTTCCAGCAGCAGTGGTTACGGGAATAAGGATGATAATGATAAGAATTATACTGATACGTTTCATATGGTCTCCTTGTTTAGCAGGTT
>JAGYNX010000435.1 GCA_018399855.1 Spirochaetota bacterium | reverse complement strand
AACCACCCTTTCAGATGAATACAGGCCAAAACTGCAAAAAGCACTTCGGGAGTACGGGTTGAATATATGAAAATCGGACTTATGGGTATTGGTGGACGAATGGGGGCGGCCCTCCTTGAAACACTGCTGCACAGGGATCATACCCTTTCCTGCGCTATTGAGGCCCCGGGATCGCCACTCTCGGGTAGTGACGCGGGTATGCTTTCCGGTGGACAATCACTGGGTGTGCTGGTTTCACCTCTGCACGAAACGGAATTGTCGGGAACTGAAGCGGTAATTGATTTTTCATCAACAGAGGGGACAATGTCTCTTTTGCCGATTGCGGTGGCAGCGTCTATACCACTTGTGATCGGAACCACAGGTTTAAGTGAAAACCAGGTTGCTGAAATTGAAGGCGCTGCCGGGTATATTCCGATTCTCTTCTCACCAAACATGTCAGTGGGGGTCAACCTTCTGTTCAAGTTAACCGAACTGGTATCCGGGATCCTCGATGAAGGATATGACGTTGAGCTTTTTGAAGCGCACCATCGCTTTAAAAAGGATGCACCGTCGGGAACCGCGCGAAAGCTTATTGATATAATCAGAAAGGCAAATCCTTCTCTTGCCTCTGCCGATGAAAAACATGGCAGGGAAGGGATGACTGGTGAAAGAAGCAGTAACGAGATAGGGGTTATGACAATGCGTGGTGGTGATATCGTTGGAGAGCATACCGTGTATTACGCGGGAATGGGAGAACGTATAGAACTCACTCATAAAGCAACAAGCAGAAATACGTTTGCCAGTGGGGCGGTAAGGGGTGCAGAGTTTATTGCCAAACAGAAGCCTGGCCTCTACTCAATGTTTGATGTTCTGGGTATTTAGATGGGCGAGAATGAGAAAAAACTACCTGACGATTCTTTAAAAAAAATTGAACAAAATCCATACGACCCCGCGGGGAGAAAACCAGAAGACCTGGTTCGTATTTTTTATTCTCACAATATTCCCCTTATACCTGTTGTTTCAAGAAGGGGAATCCTGCTTGGTGTGTTGAAAAAAGATGAAGTGATCAGGGAGTTAAGCGATATTGCCCATTCGTCAAATCAGAAAATTGATGAACTGATTCAGCGCCTGGCAAAAAAAATGTCGCTGGACGAGCTTCTCCCACTTGTGGGCAACGCGAAAGAGTTCATGGTAGTCAACCTTTTTGGAGAGGTGCAGGGAAGATGGAGCAGGATTGAGCTTTTTTCAGCTTGTGAGCGGGGACATGCAGTTGAGGAAAGCACGGGTGAGATAGATTCACAGAAGGAAGCCCAGGTTCTCGAATGGATGATCTACCTGATATTGGAACACATTCCCCGGGCGTTATACGCGGTAAACGAAAGAGGAAAAACTATTTTCTATAACAGTTATTTTGAAAAATTATATGATGGCAGTGGTGAAGATGATGTTGATGTCCAATTAGTTGAAAAGACCCTGGCTGATCCTGAGAAAAACGAGATATTTACCCGTTATGCGCAGGATGATGCCCATTATTTTTATAATATTGACCTTGCCATATACTATGAAAAGATACCAATGGTAAGCAACAACAGGAAAGTAGGATATCTGTATTATTGTGACAATGACATTAATAGAAAAGGGGATGTGCTGCTTCCGGGGATTCAGAGCGGGGTTGAATCCCTGAAGGATATTCTGGATTCTGTTGAGAGGCATGTAATCGTTGAGGCTATTAAGCGTAACAATGGAAATACCGGTATCGCGGCAGATATGCTGCAGGTATCCAGAAGTACTCTTTCGAAAAAGTTAAAAAAACATGCTATTGATGTCGATGAACAGTGAGGAAAACTTGTTCAAAGGGTAGCTGTTCTGTATATTTTTCTTGACTTAAAATGATTACTGGGTATATTGGTATTAATAGGTTACAATGTTAACTGTATGCCTCCTTACCTCGAATGAATAATCGATATA
>JAGYNX010000434.1 GCA_018399855.1 Spirochaetota bacterium | reverse complement strand
AAATATCTCGCGAACTTTTTCGACAGCCTGTTTGAGGGAGATGTGACACCGCGGGTACGATGACATCATGTACCCGCGATATCACGGCAGGAATACCTTACCATCTCATGATAACTTCCACAAAACCGCTTGGCACCATGCCTTCGTAGCTGTATGAAGGATTTAAATCATTGGGATCAGTAGGGTCATAAAAGTCAGAATCTTTCTCAACGTTTTGCTTCACAAGATATTGGAATTGCCCTGCAATGGTGATCTCGACTGGTGAAACCATCGGTCCTTTTTTGGGCACTACAAAAGTGAGCCCCAGAGACCCTACGTGAGTATCGTTGTCAAGAAAATTGAATACGGTATTGTTTGCATCATCTTCAAGAAATGACATCCTGTAAAAATAACCGGCATTTACTGACATCCATGAAAATACCTGGTAGGAAACACCGAGTTTTGGAACAATAATATCCCTGAATTTTGGCAGTTCGATATCAGGATCTCCAGGATCATTATATTCGTTGTATTTCTCAACATATTCTTCTTTAGCTCGTGATACACCATAACGTGACCACATCTGGTACTCTACATCAAGTGACACCGTCAAATCGGGGAGAAACCCCAGTGGTGTATAGGCCGCACCAGCCGAAATAATGTGCGGTGTGTAGAAATCATAAATTGACAGTCCCATTACCATGGTTACTGTACCTAGTGTAAGCGTGGCATTGGTATCAAAAGGATAGATCTCCATCCAAAGTTCACCCCTGTAGGCAACACCAAGTTCAAGTCCCTTCACTGCGTCCCATATCTTTCCCGGGCTGAAATACAGGCCAACTGCAGGCGCATAAACTGGTTCGAGATCCATCATGATCTGCTGTTCAGGCATCTGTTCATCACCACCAACTTCAACTTTTTGCAGGTCTACCGCACCTTTACCACCGGTCCATACATGAGCACCTAATCCGATACCAAACATATCTTCAAGAAAGCCAAAACCCATGCCGGCAAAGATCACCGCTCGCTGCGCTTCCCGTCCATACCGCAAATAATTATGCGTTCGATGGTCGATATCGTTCACCCGAACCAGGGTGCCATCCTGCATCAGGCCGATGCCCAGGCCGAACCGGGATGATGAGATAAAATCGGGCATGATGATGAAATGGTTAAGGTCAAGAACCAGCCCCAGGGTTATTGTACCGAATTCCAGGTTCTGGTCGCCGGTCACGTCCTCCCTCGGGATGTTAATCTTCATCATGGGATAGGTATACATGTATGATATTCCAAGCTGATCGTTGTACTGCATAAGCGCAGAGGGCCCCGAAGCGGGGACATCAGAGACGTTGTCGTTACCATCTGATTTTCTTTTGAGGGAAAGCTTGCTTCCACGGGGGCTAACCACCGGTTTCGAATCGGAATTGCCTGCAAGGTTGGTGCCGGTAAAACCTCTCGTTTTTCCAAGGCCTGCCATGTTGTAATATACGGATGACCAGTCATGGGCAACCGCTGTCATGGCATTTCCCCGGGACACCCCGGCAGCAGAGAATCCATATGTATCAGCGAAGTTGGCGAATGCCTGTTGGTCTGTGCCATATGTTAAACATAATACTGCAAATAATATAATAAATAACCTGTAAAGCCTGTGCATCTAAACCTCCTGCCACGTGATCCATTTTTTTAACCGGGAGTAACTTCAGGCACTACCTGTCCTGGACTAAATCAGCTTACACCTGTGCCATATACTGCCAACTGCAAATAATCTGACTCGACGGTTTTTGTTTTAAAATTTTCACAAGGGTATCCAGTCACGCAATTCGCTCATTTACGCAAATTTTATACTTACTTGCTTAATATTTCTCCCAATGCCGTATACGGATCTATGTTGTAGCTGTCGTATTTTGCAGTGGGTGCTACTTCAGGCATGTACACCGTTTCTTCGAACAGTGATGTACTTGCTACTTTAAGACCATTCTG
>JAGYNX010000433.1 GCA_018399855.1 Spirochaetota bacterium | reverse complement strand
CCGTACAGCCATCGCCGCCCACTGGCTTTACAAGGAAGGCCCCTCAGGTATAAAAAACGAGTATAAGAATCTTACAATTCTTCAGGACATCAACAAGTGGCAAACAGAAGTCAAGGACACCCGCGAGTTCATGAAAGAGCTCAAGATGGACCTCTATGAAGATGAGATTTTCGTATTTACACCCCGGGGAAAAATAGTAAAACTTGCCAAAGGTGCGACCCCCGTTGATTTTGCCTATATGATACACACCGAGGTGGGAAATCACTGTATAGGTGCCAAGGTAAACAATAACATGGTTCCACTGAAAACCGAGCTCAATAGTGGCGATATTGTGGAGGTCATGACAAGTAAGAAAGGACACCCCTCACAGGCATGGTTGAAATTCGTTAAATCATCTAATGCAAGGTACAAAATACGAAACTGGCTTCGAAAAAACACTGAAACACACAGGGACGAGGAGCGTGAAGAAGAACAGAAAGAAAAGAAAGATCAGATCCAGAAAACCGCCGAGGTAACAATACCTGAACAGGAGATGATCAAAATAAAGAATTACACCAACAGAAAAGATGCAGGTGTAAGTATAGATGGTACCTCCAATGTAATGATACGACTCTCACAATGCTGCCAGCCTATCCCCGGAGATGATGTTATCGGCTTCATTACCAGGGGACGGGGAATCACCATACATAAGAAAACATGTCCTTCAATTCAAAAACTGAAAACTCAAAGTGAAAGATTTATACACGTGGTATGGGAAGGATCTGAAAGCACATATCCTGTTAAACTGGCGGTACATGGTTTCGACAGGCCCAACCTGCTTAAAGACGTCGCAGACGAAATCGGTATGGCAAAAACCAACATTCTAAAGGCAGAAGCACAGGTGCTGGCAGAAGACAACGCGTTGTTTAAATTCGTTCTTGAAGTAAGAAGTGTTGAACATTTGAATGATATCATTTCCAGGCTGAAAAACTTAAAAAACATTACGGAAGTCTACAAAATAAACGAAAAGGTTGTATTGAAATAATATATCCATGAAAATACTCCTTGGCTCATCATCTCCCCGCAGGTTAGATATACTCTCCATGTTTTTTCAGGATATTACCGTAATTAAGCCACATATTGACGAATCAATTATACACGGTGAATCACCAACAGGGCATGTAACACGGCTGGCACTGCAGAAAAGCATGTCCATTGACAACCTTCACAAGTACAACAAGGAGAAGGCCCTGCTTATTACTTCTGACTCTACTGTGACTATCCAGAATGAAATACTTGGCAAGCCAACGGGGCATGATGACGCCATACGAATGCTGACACGACTTTCAGGAAGAACCCATAGGGTCATTACCGGTATTACTCTCGCCTTCACACATATGGGAGACATCCACAGAATAACCGGTTCAGAAGCAACTGCCGTTACGTTTAAGCCCCTTGATAACAGTGAAATTGAAAAGTACCTCTCCCTGATTCATTACAGGGATAAAGCAGGATCATACGCAATACAGGATCACGGTAATATAATCATCAGGGAAATCGAGGGATCTTATTCAAACGTTATCGGGTTTCCCCTTCGGCTGTTCTGGAAAATGACCCTTGAAGCAGGAATATTAGAATTGATATAGTTATTCTTATTACCGCATTTCCTGCAAAATAGATTGACATTTTAAATTTATTATATAGACTATATGTCGAACTGTTAAGTATAAATCAGCGAGGAGCAGCGAGATGAAACAAAGAAAACAGTATATAGTAGACAAAAAATTTCAGCTTAAAACAACCTTTTCTGTTATCGGTATCGTATTTATCATTATCGCAATTGTTATTGGTGCCATCGGGGTAAACATTACCATGAATAACACGAGATTATCTCATGTGGTGGAAATTCAGGATAATATTGTCGAAGCCCTTATCGCGTACTCACAATCATCCGAAGGTACCAGCCAGAAGGTTGCAATTAAGA